>CABRSG010000206.1 GCA_902473545.1 uncultured Lachnospiraceae bacterium
TCCGAGCGCGAGGGACATTACCCGCATCAGCTCTCCGGCGGCCAGCAGCAGCGTGTGGCGATCGCACGCGCACTTGCTCTGAAGCCCGATATCCTCTGCTTTGACGAACCGACCAGCGCCCTCGACCCGGAGCTGACCGGCGAAGTGCTCAAAGTTATCCGCGCGCTTGCCGATCGCAAAACCACCATGATCATTGTCACACATGAGATGGCGTTCGCCCGTGACGTGGCGGACCAGGTGATCTTTATGGACGGCGGTCTGATCGTGGAGCAGGGGAATCCCGACGACGTCATCAACCATCCGCGTGAGGAGCGCACACGGCAGTTTCTTGCAAGATACACACAGGGGTAGCATTCGCTACCCCTGGCTCATTTTCAGATATTCCCTCTTCAATTCCGCAAGCCGCTCCTTTGCCGGAAGAGCATCCCACTCTTTTGCAAACCGACTCTCCCGCGCTTCCCGCAAAATTGCTGCGGTGTCCGCCTTCATTGCCGCCGCATGGTCGCGATCCGCCTTAATCTGCGCAAGACGCTCCTGGTAACGCTTCTCCGGCAGGAAAAGCGGCAGAAGCCGCAGGTATTTATCGTATACCTTCCGGGACTTTAAGGTGCTGTAGGATTCCCAAAGGCATTCCGCCGCCTCCTCAAAGCGGAATAAATGCGCATACGCTGCCGCCATATTTTCCAGAACAGCCGCGTAAAACTGCGTGCCGATCCTTCCCGGGCTGCGCGTAAAGAGAATGCTTTCGTACTCCCCGATCGCGCGCACATACATTCCATAGTTTACCAGATAATCCGCCTTCATTTTTTTACGGACGTCCCGCGATTCAATCTGTACCTGCTGCAGCTGCTCCCGGAAATAAGAAAGCTCTGTGCGTGTCAGATATCCGCACTCCTGAAAAATCGGCACCACAAAGTCCATCGCAGGACCGCCCGCCTCCAGCGCGTTTAAAAGCACCCTGGCAAGCTTTTTCAGCCCCAGCTCCTCCGACAGCCAGACACACAGCTCTTCGTTCAGTATCGTCTCATCCAGAAGGTAGACATTTTCCTTCATGTAATAGCATAGCTCCTCGATCGACCAGATATGGATGCCGATGCTTTCAATATAAAAAGGATGCTGCGCCCGCGGCGTCCCGCAAAGATAATATCCTCCCATCTGCTATACCTCCAAAACACTTTCCCAGATCTTCCCTGACGGCGGATAAAACTCCCCGAAGCCAAGATCGCGGATCGTTACCCTGCAGCGTCCCTGCGCGATAAATTTAAGGCGCATACTAAGGCGCGTCGTCCGCTTCGGACGCTCCGGCAGCCCTTTGAGCATAATGCTGTAGCTCTCCGTCGCTCCGCCCATCATGGAACGCGCGTAAATGATTACCTCATTCGTGTTATCCAAAATAAACTCGCAGGTGTACTCTGCCTCAAACCAGTTGACACCCGCGTTGATCAGGATGTGCGTGCTCTGTTTACCGCGAAGCTCCATTTGCATACTGAGGTTATGCTCCACCAGATCCTCGCTCTGATAAAGAAAGCCGTCCAGCTTTTTGCCGACTTCCATGCGCTGCATCGCCCCGTAGCAGGCGCCCTTCGTGTAAAGATTACGTCCCTGGTAAACGCGGCGGCGATTGCTGAAAAGATACTGCAGCGACTCCACCGCCCAGGTTTTGTCAAAGCTGTCCCCGATCAGATAGACCGCAGAGAAGGTATTGCTCTGGAACACCTCCCGGATCATCTCCAGAAACCTTGCGTCACGCTGCTCATTCCACTGCTCATCGGAGCGCGCTCCCTGCCTGCCAAGATCCACCTTTTTCCCTGCCTCCGCACGCACCAGCGCCGGTTTTGTGTGGTAATCAATGTCCATGATATAAGAAGAAATTTTCGTGTCCTCATACTCAAACAGCGCTACCTTATGAACCCACAGCTCCTTTTTCTGATTAAGCGTATAGCAGCAGAAGCTCTCCCGGTGCGTCTGCAGAAACACCGCCTCGCCCGGAATGCCGATCATCTGGCAGGCGTTGCGCAGCGCCTCCGCCCAGGCAAGCGTAATCTCCTTCATGGTGATCATGATGCAGATATCCTCCGGCTTCACGGACGCACCGATATACCCGATGCAGGTTTTTAAGAAATTCGCCAGCGTCATCTGCCCCAGCTCGACGTTTCCCTCAATAAGTGAAAAAAGGTCGGACGGGGTGGGGATCAGATAGCGGTCCTGATTCTCCTGTATACTGACTGTCTCCGGCTCCATGCTTCGCTCGCTGTAATAAGAAATCTGTGAACTTTCCCTGTCAAGGTCCAGTCCGATTATTGTTTTTCTCATCTGTCTTCCTCAATTGTGTTAATTTATTTCAAAAAGCTCGTCCACCAGATACTGCTGTCCGATATACTGCTCCCGGATCTCCAGAAGCTGCTTTTTATCCTGTCTCTGAATCGCCTCCGCCATCCGGTTGATCAGCTCGTAGCGCCCGGTGTGGCCGCGGTGGGAACGCCTGCTGCACACCATCTTCTGATGCCCGGTCTGCGTTTTTCCGTTTTTCCCCTCAATCTCCAGGTACCACTCCAGCTTATCCTCATAAAACAGCGTGAAGGCGTGTACAAAAATGCCCTCGTAAACATTCTGCATCGACACCGCCTGTTCCTTCTGATCATTCAGCCTGTAATACAGCGTCACATGATTCTCCGGGTCTGTGCGGTACTCCACGACATATTTATCATGCATGTGGAAATGACGCAGCAGCCGCTCCGGGAGCTTCCGGAAAAAGCGGAAGTACATCCCTTTTCCGGTATATTTTTCCAACAAATACTGCTGCCATTTCTGCTGCCCCGCACCCAGCTTCTCCGCCAGGGTGTAATACCGCAGAAGCGCAAGCTGGCAGATCTGCGGCGCATTGATCTCCCCGATAATGTGCTGCTCTATATAAGTAAATACGCTCTTGTCAACCGGCATTTCCCGCACGAAATAGCAGTACGACATCCAGATGACATACGCCCGGCAGATCCTGATGTTGCCCGCTTTCCGACAATAAGAATCAAATATCGGCTCCGTCTGGTCCATATCCTGACGGGTATAAAGAACGGTGACGAGAATTTTTTCCTCGATGCTGTAGTCCTCCATCAGGAATCCCTGTCCCGCTTTCCAGATCGCCTTCATGCGCTTTGCCGGTCCCTCGTAATAGCGCAGCAGATAGCGCAATACCTGCTCGTCGTACACGCCGTCAAAAAAGCATTTCGCACAGAGCGCCAGAAGCACTGCGTCCTCCTCCTGCTCAGTCTCATCGATCCGGCTGCTGCACAGGCGCACCAGCGTGTGCGGCGCCATATGCTCGGCGCCATATTTGCCTGCCAGAGCATAAGCCTGTTCGCACATGCCCTCGGAAACCAGCAGCTCCGAAAGCTCCTGCATATGACTACCCGCAAGTTCATCAAAATCTGCCAGTGAAAGATATTCCGGCAGATACCCATCCCGCGGATGTCCGCTATAATAAAGCAGCAGCTTTTCCTGTGTCCTTCTGCGGCTGCTGCCGCGAAGCTGCGAAAGCGTCATAAAGCGGACAAGCTCGCCGGCATTTTTCTCCGTGACCTCCATGTCCTCCGACATACTGCAGCAATCGTAAAGCAGCATTCCCTCCGGGAGCGGCACCTGTTCCCGGCAGTAATCCTCCAGGGACGGTCTGTCGAGAAGCCTGCGGTGCAGAGCAAGCGACGGATCAGCAAGACGCACACCATCCCTGTCTTCCAACAAAATGCGGCAATCCGGGCTGTAAATCTGCACACAGGCTTTTCCATTCACAAGCTGCACACGCTGCTCCAGCCGAAGCTGCCGGTGTACCGCGATCACGTGACGGATACGGGGATTTTCACAGGTGATCTCATACGTAAACAGCGCCCGCGAAAGCCCGTCCGCCATCCTTTCGTTCAGCACATACGGCGTCAGCAGAGCTTCATAGATGAGCGCAAGATCCTCGCTGATACGCCCCTCTAAAAGCTGTGCCTCCATAAACAGTTCCATTGCCTTCCGGTAGGTCTCAAAGGTTTCCGTATCCTTCGCCCGATTCCTTATGATATTCGCATAGAGCGCTGCCTTCTTTGCGCTGCCTAGCGTATTATTGTAAGAAAAATACATGCGTACCGCCTGCGGCAGCTCCTGCACATTCAGATCCTGCGCGCTCTGCGCATAATACTCGTAGAGTCCTGCCAGACGAATATCCTGACGGACCCCGAGCGCGTACCATTTTGCATACTGCGATCCGGTTTTATGCCCTTTCATCAGAAGTGAGCAGATCGCCGTCAGCAGATTTTTGCTCGGATAAGCTGCAAAGCAGCGGCAGAGTACATCCAAAAGCAGCGGGCTTCCGGAAGCATGGCGCAGCGCAATCTGCGCTGCCTGCCCGCAGATTTCCCGGTCGAGCAGATTTTCCTTGCACAGAAACGCCAGAATATGAATCTCAAACGCCTCCAGAGATCGCAGCAGCAGCGGCTCCTTTTTCAAAAGCTCCCAGCCTTCAAGGTACATCACAGGGCTGTGACAGCCGCAGGTATACTGGCGGCGCAGCGCGTCCAGACGCTCGGAATCGCTGCGGAACATTCCGTCGTTTACTTTCAGCATCAGCCACTGCAGCATCCAGTTTTCCTGATTGGCAAGGAACAGCTCCTGAATTTTTGTCTGCACATACTCCTGATACTCTTTTTTCTGATTCTCAAACGTCGTCAGATACAGGTAAAAACCCTGCCACTGTGCCTCTGCCAGTTCCT
>CABRSG010000207.1 GCA_902473545.1 uncultured Lachnospiraceae bacterium
CCTGCCTTCCACTTCCAGCGAATCCAGCGCCTCCTGCGAATGGATAACGTAAGAAACCAGCAATGTCTCATCGTCCAGAATCACCTCATTTAAAGTAGCAGAAATTCCGTCCTTTTCCACCGTCTCTCCTACCACCGACAGATACGGGCTCAAATCCTCCCGGATTCCCAGCACCTTTGAGAGGCTGTACATGGCGGCGCTCACCCCGGCATAAGCCTTCTGCCCCACAGGGCTGATTGCTGTCCCCAGTACGCAGATGCACGCTGCAGCAGCCGCATATCGTTTCCAGCTCTTTCTTCTGCTGCTTTTGACCGGAATCTTTTTTTTCCAGTTTCTTACGTCTTCTGCATCCGCCCGGAGTTCTCCATAACTATCTGCACTATGTTCCATTTCATTTAACAGCGTATAAACTTCCTGTTTCATATAATCTGCTCCTTTCCTTCTGCTCTCATCCTGCATTTTGCTTCGCCACTCCCACCTTTCATTTCCGCTCTGCATTCTGCTTTGCCGCGTCCACACTCCGGTGCTTTTCTCAAAGCTTTCCGTACATCCGTCATGTCCGGGAAAACAGACGCCGAATTTTCTTCTTTCCGCGGGAGAGACGGTTATAGATGACCGGCCGGCTCAGTCCGCTCTGCGCGCTGACCGTTTCCACATTTTCTTCCTCAACGTAAATTTTCAGAAACAATTCCCGGTCCTGCGGGCTTAAGCACTCCAGCATCTGTCTGGTTTCTTCGGAAAATTCCTCTTCTATCTGAGAAATTTCCGCCATCATATCCTTCCCGCCGCAGCGCTCCGCCTCCTCCCAGCTCATTTCCAGAAGCCGCGCGGCATACCGACGCTTGTAATCCAGCGCTTTGATGCGGGCAACTCCGGCAATCCAGTTTGCAAAGGGATTTTTCTGCGGCAGCACGTACAGATACCGGTGCACCACAGATTTCACCAATCCCCCATAATGCAGCATGACATATTCCAGCGCTTTTTCATTGCCCTGTATCATCTGTGAGACAAAATTTTGTTCTGTAATTTTCATAGCAGCTCCTTTCGTAGCGGTATGGCGCCATTCTCCACAATCTGCAAAGCATTTTACTGTAAAAAAATCGCGCCGCCAGCATACAACTGCAGGCGGCGCCTTGAATGCTTTCACCATATATTCGCAAAAAAAGCGGCGTTTCTATCATAATCTCAATATTTTTTTAAAGCTTCTCTTTTCGCCGGTCATACAGCGCGATCCCAATCAGTATCAACACTCCGATGATCGTCAGAAGGAGTCCCGCATTCAGCCACGGCGTACGGTACCGCAGCTCAATGTGATGCTCGCCCTCCGGCAGCACCAGCGCGCTGAACATATAGTTTGCTTTCAAAAGAGGCTGTTTCTCACCGTCCACATACGCGTTCCATCCTCCGTCCCAGGGAATAGTGAGGCACAGTATTTTCGTGTCCTCCAGCGTAATATCGCCGGAAACCCGGTTTGCCTCTATCTGCTCATTCACCAGACGATCCTTTCGCAGCGCATTCATCTGCTGCTCATAATCAGTCAGCGGCTGATTCCACAGATAGATTCTGTCAAAGCTGTATTTTCCCACCAACGGAAAAGTAATGGTAATTTCCCTGATTTCCTCTCCCGGGCAGCCAAAATTCACCGTAAAATCTTCTATGCCGGACGGCCACTTTGATTTCTTTGTCTCATAAAACATCTGCCGCGACACCTCTTTGCCGGAAGCCGTCACCATATTTACCGAAAGCGTAATCTGTTTGCCCCTTCCTTCAAACCCATAGCCCTCCATGCAAAGATAAAATTCTCCTTCCTTACCTGTTTCCTCTACATGAAATACAGCTGTCCCGCCTTTTTCATCAACGGCAAAGCCATGTTCGGTTTCCGTCACACCGCCGCCCGTTTTCGCCGTATGCAGCGCGCTCTCCCGGCCCGTAAGCGCTATCTGTCCGTCTTTGCTCTGCAGCTCTTTTCCCGCCTCTATTTCCAGAATTATGCTCTGCGCCATTGCCTCTTCCCGCTGCGCCCCATTCCAGGCGGCAGCATCCGTTTCCGTTATATACGAATCATAGCAATAACCCAGTGGAAGCGCGTTTTCATTTTCATATATCACACAGCCTTCCTGTTCATCCGCTTTCCGGTAGCCGTATGGTACATTCTGCGTCTTTCCTGCTTCGCAGATATAATACCGGTTTCCCGCAAGCGTCGTTAAAATCGTTCGCTCATTCAGATTTCTATAGCTGTAAAAACGCATTACGTATGTCTGTGTTTTTGCAAAAAAGTCTGACACATTGCCGTTGGAAAGGCTCCAGTAAAAGTTCATTCCGTAAGTCCCCGCATTGGCGGCTGCATTTGATCTTGAGGGATTTCCCACATAACGGAAAAACTCTTCCGACTCCTCCTGCAGATTTTTCGCAGCCTTCTCCGGCTTCCCGTCATAATAGGCATTTATCTGCTCTGCGGAACGATACGTTTCCGGGATGTTGCGCGTCTCAAACAGTCTGTATGCATTTTGCGTCAGTCCTGCCAGCATCAGCCCCAGCAGGACAGCCTGCACTGCCCTCCTGCTCTGCTTTCCTCTTCTGAAAAGGCAGACTGCCAGCAGCACGAGCACCACGGCGATAGACGGCAGCAGATAACGGACTCTGGTCTTTCTGAGCATTGTAAAGGCACGTGTGATCACTGCCGTATAGCAAGCGGAAAAAGCCAGCAGACGCGCGGCATTTTTCATGCTCATCGCTGTCATCTCTTCCCATGCCTCACATAAAATATAGGCGCACAGCATAGAATATCCCCACATCCACCGGTTGGAGGTATAGGAAAAACCGTTAAGGATATGACCGGCCAATGGGAACATCAGCAGAAGCGTTCCAACTACAAATAATACCTTCAGTTCCGCCCGGTACTTTTTTCTGTTTTGTCCCAAAAACAGCAAAGCAACCGCGAGCAGTGGCGGCATCCCGTAGCCAAGCTCCGTATAAGCGCCCAGCGACAGACCGGAGACAAAGGAGGACAGCAATTTTTCATAATAAAGCTTCCCGTAAAAGCATGCGATGGTGTATTCCTTCTCAATTCGGTAATCGTTCAGGAAGGTCCGTATGATCGGCAGGAAAATTACCGCGCTCAGCGGCACTCCGACCAGCGAATAGCCTCCAATCTTCAAAATCATCAAAAGCCCTTCCCTGCGCCGTTTCCAGCCATAGGTGCAGATACAGCGCACCAGCACGTAGATGATCGTCTCCAGCACGATCATATAGAAAAAATAAAAATTACTGACCGCCGAGACGCACACGGAAACGATCAGAACCCATGGCTTCTCTCTGCGAAAGACCTTCTCCACACCAAGCAGGACCAGTGGGAAATAGATCATCGGATTCACAAAGAACGGATGCACGGTTCCCGCGTATACCGCATAGCTGCACAGCATGTATGTAATTGCGCCCGCCAGTATCCCCATCAGCCTGCTTTTCTTCATATAGATACAGAAAGCGGAAAACGCCAGCCCGGAAAGGTAGTTGCGCACAAGTACCAGAAAGCTGAAAAAATACGGCATATAGCGCGCCGGTACAAACGCTGTGAAAAGATTCAGCGGATCGCCGATCGCATAATAGTTTAATGTTGTCAGAATATTTGCGCCAAGACCGATACTGAAATCCCATTCCGGGATCACCAGACGGTGCTCTGTCACCAGCGTTCGTCCAATTTCCCTCAGCCATTCGCCGCAATAGATCAGCGCGCGGCAGTGCTGCGCCACCCCGTCCTCACGGTAAACGAACGTCTTCCCGGCAGCAGCAAAGGGTACATAGATAATCGCCAGCAGCAGCACTGCAGCCACGGTATAGGTCAGATAATATTGTTTGATCTGTTTCTTTGTCATTGATTCCCTCCGTATATCTTACAATATACCTTCCAGCCGCAGCAGATATTTCTTCACTTCCAGGCCACCCGCGTATCCTGTCAGACTTCCGTCTGTTCCCAGCACGCGGTGGCAAGGGATCAGGATACTGATCGGATTGTGTGAGACCGCGCCGCCCACTGCCTGCGCTGACATGCTCCTCTGTCCATGCGCCGCCGCAATTTCTTCGGCAATTCTTTTGTACGTAGTCGTCTGACCGTAAGAAATCTTCTGCAGGAGCTTCCACACCTCCTGCCGGAATGCACTCCCCTTCGGTTTTAAAGGCGGCAGAAAATCCGGCTGTTTTCCGGAAAAATAAAGCTCCAGCCAGCGCACCGTATCCGCGATCACAGGCGGAACACCGCCTGCGCACGCTGTCCCCGCAGAGCGGCCCGGTATTTCGTCACATGCCTCACGCACATACTGCTCCTCCCGTTTCTGCAAAGTCGCCCGATCATATTTCTGTCCGTCGATCCAGAGCCCGGTAAGGTACTCGCCGTCAGTTGCCAGCGTAAGCCCTCCAAACGGCGCCCGATAAGAATACAGCCGCTCCATGCCGTCCCTCTTTTCCATCATCATCGTCTCTTTTCCCTATAGCGGTTATAGCACGCAATTCCCAGAAGCGCCGCAGCGCCGAGCAACGCAAGCACAAGTCCCGCCGGCAGCCCCGGCGTGCAATACCGCAGCTCTATATGATGCTGCCCTTCCGGAAGCGCAAGCGCACTGAACATATAATTTGCTTTCATAAGCGGCTGTTCTTCTCCGTCCACATATGCCGTCCATCCGCCATCATACGGAACTGTAAGACAAAGGATTTTCGCCTTTTCAAGCGAAATATCTCCGGA
>CABRSG010000208.1 GCA_902473545.1 uncultured Lachnospiraceae bacterium
GATCATCTCCGCGATAGCAAGCCCCGCCTCCACGTCGCCGCCGACGGTATTCAAAAGGATCAGAACACCCTCAATCTCCCGGCTGTCTTCGATCGCGGCAAGCTGCGGCAGAATATGCTCGTACTTAGTCGTTTTTGTGTTTGCAGGCAGACATTCATGCCCCTCCACCTCACCGATAATGGTGATCAGATGAATTTTGTGACTTAATGTAACCTGCCCGTATTCCTTTAATTTTTCTGTTTTATTTTCGTCTTTGTTTTCCTCATTTTTTGCCATTGTGCCTTCTCCTCATCAGATCATGCACATAGTATTTCCGAAACGGCCGGTTTTATACGCAAAAAACAGCCTGCAAACGATTTTCACGGAAAATCCTTTGTACGCTGTTTTGCGGTATGTTTCTTATAACTGCTTATGTGCAGGCGCAGCGCGGTTTATGACCGTCTGCCCCCGGCATTATCCGTATAGAAGTAGCGCTCCTGCAGGGTGCGCACCATCCCGATATACAGCTCCTTGCAGGCGGCTTTTTCGTCGTTCTCAATCATCGTGATACAGGGATTTAAATAGGTTTCCCAAATGCCGCGATAAATCTTCTTTCTGTCCGGCTGGCGGTTTATACGTTTCACAATGGTGGGCGCGACGTCGTAATACTCCCGGATCACCTCTTCGCCGTCCGGCTGGCTTTGCAGATAGCTGTCGCGGTAATTGCGCAGCAGCGTCAGCTCGTAGCAGTCATCCGGCTTGCCAAAGGTCTCGCAGACCGCCGTCGTGATATAGCACCATTTTTTGTGAAAGCCCGATTCGATCTCCTCAAACGGCGCCGCCGAGAGATTCGTTTTCGGAAACTGCTCCTTCCATTGCCGCAGGATCTCATCGGTGAGCGGCTTTGCGCTCTCGCCCTTATAATAAAGGATGCCCGGAAGAACATACACCACCATGCAGAGGTTGCTGTCCATCAGCTCCTTCTCCTGCTTTGATCTGCCGGGCGCCTTTTTCACCTCCGCAGCAGCAGACCTGACGGCTGCCTCCGCCATGTTGAACAGATACTGTGTCTTATCAATCGCATTCTGATAGCCCGTCTCCACAGCCCCGTAGGTGACGGCATGCGCCTCATAATATTTCTGAAACGCGTCGCCGTAGCTTTTCCTGTTGAACATGGAAACAAACTGCCTGGCGTCCGGGATGACCCTTTCCATCCCGTGAAGCGCAGTCAGATACGTGTTTTCCGCCATAGATTATTCCTCCAGATTTGTATAAACATTCTGCACGTCGTCGTCCTCATCAAGAAGGTCGAGTGTTCTCTGCAGATTTTTCAGCGCTGTCTCATCGGTGAGCGCCACGTAATTCTGTGGGATCATCGTTACCTCTGCGGAGGCGAACACGATGCCCTCTTTCTCCAGCGCCTCGCGCACGCTGCCAAACTCATCGGGATCGGTAATGATCTCGAAGCTGTCCTCTTCCTCGGAGAAATCTTCTGCGCCGGCGTCGAGCGCCAGCATCATCAGATCGTCGGCGTCCATATCGCACTCTTCCTTATCGATGATCATCTGGCCTTTTTTGTCGAAGCTGTAGGATACGCAGCCCTGTGTGCCGATGCTGCCGCTGCCCTTCGTGAAGGCGCTTCTCACGTTTGCCGCCGTGCGGTTTTTATTGTCGGTGAGCGCTTCCACGATGATCGCAATACCGTTCGGCCCGTAGCCCTCGTAGGAAACGTACTCGTAATTAACTGCGTTTGCGTCTCCCGTCGCTTTTTTGATACCGCGGTCGATGGTGTCGTTCGGCATATTATTTGCCTTTGCTTTTGCGATAACGTCGCGCAGCCTGCTGTTATTTGCCGGATCGGGACCCCCCTCTTTTACCGCTACGGCGATCTCACGTCCGATGATCGTAAAAATTTTTCCTTTTGCTGCGTCGTTTTTCTCTTTTTTGTGCTTAATGTTGGCAAATTTTGAATGTCCTGACATGGTTTTCTCTCCTTATTTTGTCTCTTCGTTTTGTTCTTCTTTTTCTTCGGGAAGCCGGTGTACGCGCACCCGCTCGATGGTTTTGTTGGCAACACTCAAAATACGGAAGCTGTAACCGTCCGCGATAATCTCAGAGCGGTCGTCGTCCGACGGAATCTTATCGAGCTTGGAAATAAGATAGCCGTTGAGCGTCTCAAAATCGACATCGTCAAGCGGTAGCTCCAGCATTTTACCCACCTCATCCAGCGGGGCAAGCCCGGAGATAAGGTAGTCGCCATCGCTCAGCTTTTCGATCATGGTCTCGTCGTTGTCGTATTCATCCTGGATATTCCCGACGATTTCCTCCAGAATATCCTCCATAGCAACCAGACCGGCGGTCTGACCGTACTCATCCGCCACGATCACCATCTGCAGCTTGCGCATCTGCATATTTTTAAAAAGCTGGCTGATATTCCGCGTTTCCGGAATAAACACTGCCTTGCGCAGCAGATTCGGGATATCCTTGATCTGCCAGTCGTCGTAGGCGTGCTGATCTCTAGTATGCCAGCGCATGGCGTCCTTTAGAAACAGAATGCCGATGACATTGTCCAGGTTATCCAGATAAACCGGAAAACGGGAATGCGTATCGTCCAGCATAAAGGTAAGTGCATCCCGCAGGTTCGTGGTGCCGTCGATCGCTGTGATGTTGCGGCGGTGCGTCATGACATCCTGCGCCTCTTTATCGGTAAATTCGAAGATGTTCTGGATCATCTGCGCCTGGGACTCCTGGATGACGCCCTGCTCATGCCCCTCGTTTACCATGGAAATGATCTCTTCCTCGTACTCATCAGATCCGGACGGATTTTTGCCAAGCTTTCTGGCAAGGTATCCGCTCAAAGATTTTAACACGCGCGTTCTTCCTTTCTTTTCCTGTGTGTTTCTTTCATTTAAAGAATATAACATTTATCGGAGCGCTCGTCAAGACAGGTATGTATCCAGTTCCAGACTGATCATCAGCGCCCGGTCTACCCGGCGCAGAACATCGCTGTCCAGATGGCATACCTTATCTTTCAGCCGCTTCTTGTCGATCGTGCGGAGCTGCTCCAGTAAAATCACGGAATCCTTTACAATATCGTAGTGGCTCGCCTCGATCCCAATATGGGTGGGGAGCTTTGCCTTGTTCATTTTTGAGGTGATCGCCGCTACGATCACCGTCGGGCTATGTTTGTTTCCGACATCGTTCTGTATCACCAGCACCGGACGGATCCCGCCCTGTTCCGAACCGATGACCGGACGCAGGTCTGCGTAAAAGATATCTCCTCGTCTGATAATCACACACTTCACACTCCATCATTTCATTTTGGTACTGACTGGAGTATTTCCCAATTTTTATCAGATATTCGTTTTAATTAATATACGTCAAAGAAATCTTTCTGTTCCGAAACCTGCCCGTTCTTTTTGTAAACCCGCGGCACGCGCTTACTGATATCGCAGACAAATTCGTAGGGGAACCTGCCGGAAAGCCCGCCCAGCTCCTCCACGGTGACAGAGGCTTCTCCGTCGGTGCCGAGCAGCGTCACCTCATCCAGCTCCTGCGCCTGCGGAATGCCGGTCACGTCCACCATAAACTGATCCATACAGACGCGACCGAGAATGGGCGCGCTTTTGCCGTGGATCAGCACTCTGCCCTTATCTGAGAGCTGGCGCGGATAGCCGTCTGCGTAGCCGACCGGAATGGTGGCGATGCGGGTTTTCTGCTTCGTGACGAAGGTGCCGCCGTAGCTGACCGGCACGCCCGCCTCCACCTCCTTGATAAGGGTAATGCGGCTCTTTAACTCCATCACCGGCTTTAACGGCACGTTTTCCTTGCAGACCTCCTCTGACGGGTAAATGCCGTAAATGCTGATGCCGGCGCGCACAAGGTTTAAATTTGCATATGGCATGTCGATGATGCCGGCGCTGTTTGAGCAGTGGCGCAGCGGAATGTCCACACCGGTCTCCTTCAGCTTATCTGCAAACTTCAGATAGCGCTCAAGCTGATCCTGCGCGGAGGTTTTATCCGTCTCATCCGCGCGCGCAAAATGGGTGAACATGCCTTCGATTTTTATGTTCGGCAGCCTGCTGATCAGCATGATCTCCAGAATACTCTCCGCTGTTGCGGGATAGCCGATGCGCGTCATGCCGGTATCAAGCCCGATATGGATAACCGCAGTTTTGTTCTGTCGCGCCGCCTCCTGGGAAAGCTGTTCCGCCATGGAGAGCTTGAATACTACCGGACGGATGTCCTCGCGGATAAGATCTGCGTAATGCTCTGCAAAGACATAGCCGAGAATCAAAATCGGCTTTATAATGCCTGCCCTTCGCAGCTGAAGCGCTTCCTCCGCGGTAGCGACGGCAAAGCCCCAGAGATAATCATACGCTTCCACGAGCCGCGCGATCGGAACCGCGCCGTGCCCGTAGCCGTCCGCCTTGATGACGGCGATCATCTTCGCCGACGGATGAATGTTTTTGCGCATTGAGACAAAATTGAATGCGACAGCATCGAGATCGATGCCGGCGTAAACTCTGCTATAATTTTTCATAATGATCCTCCTCTGCATGTCGGATGCAGATAATGAATGTCGGTTGTTTATGCAAACCGATGGACAGATTTCTTTTAAGATACTCCGTATAGAATATGTTCTATAATGTCGCCCGCCATCATAGAGTAGGTGCCGCGCTCTTTCGCGGCGGCGTCTCCGGCGAGGGCATGGATGTGGACACCAAGCTTTGCAGCCTCAAA
>CABRSG010000209.1 GCA_902473545.1 uncultured Lachnospiraceae bacterium
AAGGAATTTGAGCTGCTGCATGTACTGCTTATCAATAAAGGCATCGTGCTGACGCGCCAGAAGCTCCTCAATCTTGTCTGGGGCGATGACTATTTTGGTGAGGAGCGCATCGTTGACACGCATATCAAAAATCTGCGCAAAAAGCTTGGAACAAATTACATCAGTACCATAAGAGGGGTGGGATACCGCATTGATAAAGAAGCTAAGAGCAAGTCTGACTATTAAGATTTTTCTGCTTGTCAGCGTGCTTCTGGTGGCTGCAAGCGGCGTAACTTACGCGGCAGTCGTGTGGTTCCTGCCCGCTTTTTATTCCAATGAGCTGGAGAACAGCATCGACCGGCTTTCGCAGGAGCTGAAGAAAATTATCGAATCCTTTTCAGGCATCGAAGAGGCTTCCAACGCGATTGCGCTCTTCCAGGGGGATACGCAGACCTCCGTGGCGATTCTGGATGAGGATGGCGCTTACGTTTGGTACTGGGTACAGCAGAGCGCGCTTGAGGTGGGGACGACGGCGGAAAGCGGCGTTGTCACGGAATATGTGGTTTCGAATGCTGCCTCCTATGCAGCGGAGGATACCGTGGTGGAAGAGGACATCGTTTCGGAGGAGGCATTCTCAATAGATGGGGAAGCCGCAGCGGGAGGGGACGGCGCTTTCTCAGGCGTGGATGTGGCTGCTGAAGGAGATGCTTTCTCAGATGGAGGGATGACGGCCGCAGCGGTGGATGTCCAGGAATCGGCTGCGGAAATATTTCCGGGGACAGGCATGGAGGGGATGGCTGTGAAGTCCTACCCGCTCACGGTTGGCGGAGAATCCTATACCATGTTTGTCACTGGCGGGAAGCAGCAGGTTGACCAGGCAATGGAGATTCTGCGGCGGATTTTTCCGTATATTTTGGCAATCGCTGTCTGCACGGCAGTGCTGTCTGCGCTGGCGGCATCTTTTTATCTCACGGCTCCGGTCGTGCGCCTCAGCCGTATTTCACGGAAGATGGCGAAGCTTGATTATTCAGACCGATATACCGGAAAACGCACGGATGAGATCGGCGCTCTCGGACAGGATTTAAACGAGCTGGCGGACAATCTATCCGGCGCGCTTACGGAATTGCGGCAGGCAAATGCTAGGCTGAAATCCGATATTGAGCTGGAGCGGGAGCAGGAAAAACGGCGGATGGCGTTTTTTTCCGCGGTTTCGCATGAGCTGAAAACGCCGATCACGATTTTGAAGGGCCATCTCTCCGGAATGCTGCAGGGCGTCGGAGAATACCGAAACCGGGATTATTACCTGCAGCGGTCGCAGGAAACGGCAGAAAAAATGGAGGGCATGGTGCAGGAGCTTTTGACGGTATCGCGGATGGAGACGACGCCCTTTACCGTCGCGCGGACCGACCTTGCCGAACAGCTCCGTCTGCAGCTTGCGGAGCTGACAGAGCTTTTTGAGGCGAAGGAGCTGGAGCTTGTTCTGGACATCCCGGAGCATCTGTATGCAGAGGTCAATGCGTCTCTGATGGAAAAGGTATTCCGCAATCTGCTGACAAACGCGCTGCGTTATACCCCGGCGGGAGCGGGCGATCAGATTCGTCTGAAGCTGCGGCAGCAGGAGAAAAGCATTTTCTTTGACATCGAAAACACCGGCGCACATATCCAGGAAGACGCGCTGCCTCATATCTTTGAAGCGTTCTATCGCGTGGAGCAGTCACGCAGCCGGCAGATGGGCGGGAGCGGGCTTGGACTTTATATTGTGAGGATGGCGCTGGAGCAGCACGGCGCCAGACAGGTTTTTGCCGGACATTCCGGGGATGTGGATTGCGCCGGAGAATTTGGTGCGGAAAATACGAAGGATGGGGTGCGTTTTTATTGGCAGCTCCACGAAAAACACACAGAAACTCCAGTAAGATCACAAACAGCCGTGGTATCCTTTTGCTGTAAGTAAGAAATGCGCTGTCTGGCGGCGCGTGAAAAACAGCAAAGGAGTTGGATATTATGAAGAAGAAAACAGGCATTTTACTGACAGGGGGCGCACTGGCACTGGCATTGACGGCGGGCAGCGTGCAGGCAAAAACGCTGGGGTATGACCTTGGCAATGGAAGTACAGTGTATTATTTTTCAGGCGGTGGTGCGAAAATTAAGACACAGACGGAGGCGGTGAATATCGCAGGAGAAGCCGGGCAGACGGCGGATCAGGCTTTTACGGAGGCTGCTGACGGAGCGCTTCTTACAGAGGAGGAACGCGAGAAGAGGCTGGCATGGTACAAGGCATCCATGCAGGAGGCGGTCGCCTACTTGGAAAAGTACGGAGTATCCTATGACATCCAAAACGACCGGCTGCTTTACAACGGGCAGACCGTGCGCTGGCTGATCGATGAGCAGATTGACGGCAACTGCCAGGCAATCCATATGCCGGAGGGCGAAATCGATCTTTACACGGTGCGCACGAAGGATTACACGTTGACGGGCGTGCGGACGGCGACGCAGGAGGAATACGACGAGCGCACGCGCAAGGATGAGCTGGAAGCAAAGCAGTTTTATGGCACGGAGCAGACTGCGTTGGAAGAAGGCGGGAACGCACTTTATGACGGCGTCACCGTGTACAGTGAGCCGGAAGGCGGCGTTCTTTATACCTGGGTGGAAGAGGTCTGCGATGGATCGGAGGGCGCCTGGGCGTATACCGAAGCCGAAAAGAAAAAGGCGGCGGAATACGCCGAAGCGGGCATCACCCGGAGCCAAAGCGGGGGCTGGCTGTGGAACGGAAAGGCAATCTATTTTCTGCTCGATGAGGACGGCGGCCTTTCCGTAAACAACACCTCCGAGACGGAAAAAGACAAAATCTACATTCTTGTAAAGCGCAGCGAGGACGGCAGCATCAAAGAAGTGAAGCAGGTGACAGGCGAAGAGGTGCTGCAGGCGAAAGCGGGGATGGATGAATAAAATTCACTGCCAGGATATCATCTTTGATGGCGCAGCATGAGATTGGTATTTTTGCGGTATCTACTTATAATTTGGATGGGAGCGTCCCGGATGAGGAGAGCAAAAGGATGATCGCGGAAAGCTATGATGTTCTTCCAGATCATCCTCAGCTTCAATTACATTGCCATCGAGGGATAACAGCACCTCAGTTTTCATCCCATTTTGATCCCTTCCTGCACAGATAAAAGTCACAGCAGTCTCCGCCCGTGGCCAGCGTTTTCGTTCTGTGGAGTACGCCGCCCATCCAGTCGATAGTCAGGGTATCCAGCACACACAAATAAGGAACCAGCCTGGACAGTTTTTCCTGCCGTCTCAAAGCGCACAGGCCGCACTGGTGGTAGTTGATGGTATATTCATCTGCATCCCTGCCCAAAAGCACCTCGCAGCGCCAATGGAAAGGGTTGTCCTTTGCGAGGACATTTGTTTTCGCCGCGACTTCGGCACGTTTTTTCTGTGCTTCCGGGGTAAATGTCGTTTGTGCCTTGCGGTTGTACACCGCTTGAATAAGGGGCGTACACATACTGCGTTCCACCATTTGGCCAAAAGTTTCATCCGGCAGTTTTCCGTCTGCCGCTTCATAAACAGACAGCCATACCATCCCTGCAGACAGGCACATTCGCAGTGGGTTTTCCTTTATGCCGCCAATATCCGGCGTCCGGGCAGCCATCTTCCGGTAAATCTTTTTGGCCCGGCGGCGATCCACCGGGATACCCTGGCTGGACAGGTATCGAAAGCACGGCCCGCCAAAGGCCAGCCAGAGGACACTTTCCGTTTTTGTATATTTCATACAGTTCCCACCCTATCATTCTCTTCCTTAGAAGTTTCGCGGTCACCGACAATATAATAGTCACAGTACGGCCCGCCAGAGGCTCTTTTCCCTTGTCTGTATTTAAATCGACCATGGAGAAATACCATTTTACATGGTACAAACTTCTTCGCATCATTTCCTGCACATCTTCCGGCGTGATCCGCTTGCCGCAGGCAAGGTAGGGAGCGACAAAGGCCAGCGCAAACAGTTCGTTATAAGCCATAGGGTTGCCTTTCCCCAGATCGTCCGCTTCCCGGACGATTCTTTGATAAAGCGGAATGGTCTTTCGCATCGTTTTATTCGCAAAATTCTTTCCGTACCGCTCTGTCAGGACCTTTTTCATTGTCCCGCGAAACAGTGCGAAGTACAATCCATTATACTGCACAACCTTTTCTCCTCTCCATGAAGTTCAACGGCTATTTCTTTGTTTGGCAGCGCCCTACCATTCCTGCAGAATTCGGGCAATCTTCCGGTCAATGTCCACCCGCGTGGCTTTGCATTTCTTCGGATGCTGTCGTCCGGCTTTGAACAGCAGCCCGACCAGCAGGGAAACGCCAACGGGCATCATCTTTTTCATCATCCCCTGAGGAAAAACGAAGTGAGTGCCGTGCTCATAGAGCAGCACTTCATATCTGCATTCATGGGGTCTTTCCTCCAGCCGCTGTGCCATGCGCCGGATATACTTGCAGGTGTCCCACAGCACATCATCCTCCGCACCAACAAAGACGACCCGGCCCCTGATGTTCTCCACCTTGATTTTTTCTGCCTCCTGAATGGGATGTAACCGCTCTGACTCTTCAAACAGACCGCGGCTGGCAATCATATTGCCGCCCTCCCTGGACTCTTTCATCACGTTCTGCCAGTAGTCCGGGTGCCGCCAGGCATAGGGAAGGTATGGCAGCGGCTGACCCCGGTAAGTAAGGG
>CABRSG010000210.1 GCA_902473545.1 uncultured Lachnospiraceae bacterium
AAAGATTTTTGTGTAAATTTATTGATATTCATAACATTCCCCTCCTCTTCTCAGAGAATTTTACAACAAATAGATTATTCGATTTCATTTGTTCTATAACTACTATAACATATATTTCAAAAAAAGCAAGCACTTTTTTTCGAAATTATAGCTGTTCTCTTTTCGGGATTGATTAGCAGATTTCTCTTATCCGCATATGATAGTAAAAAAGGATAAGAGAGAGACCATGAGCACACAGAACAACGATTGTGAAAGACAGCAGCATGTCCATGAGATCACGGGCATTACCGAGGTTGTCAGAAACTGCCACGACTGTCATAATCATAGATTTGCTACGGTTTCAGGCGAAGCGATGCCGATTCCGGGCAAGCAGGATCATTACCACGCGGTAAAGTTCCGCACTGATTTTGCCGACGGTCATTACCATGAATTCTGCGGCAAATCCTCCGGTGCAATTAACGTGGGCGGCGGCAAGCACGTGCATTTCGCAAAAGCCTGCACCGAAGAAACCGACGGTCACAGACATGAGTTCCAGGTTGCGGCGCTGATCGACAGCCCGACCGATTTCGAATGCAGATAAGCGCACAAAAGTGTGCAAAGGCGCTCCGGCAGATGCCGGGGCGCCTGTTTAAACAAGTGCTTTCCACTCCTCTTTTGTGATGCAGGTCACATGTTCCATTCTGGTCTCACCCAATTGTCCCACCCATATTGACTCGTTCGTGTGATGATAATGCAGCCCGCACTTTTCCTGTACGCGCTTTGACTTTTCATTGCCGTCAAAATACCCGCACCATATCTTCTGCATCCCAAGCTCCTCGAATGCAAATTTCATCAGCTCCCGCATTGCCTCCGGGATATATCCTTTCCCCCAAAAAGGCACCCCGATCCAGTAACCGATCTCCGCTTCTGTATCCGGGATTTTCTGATTGCTCGCGTCTCCGATCATCAGCCCTATACTTCCAACCGGGCGGTCGCCGCCCTTTATCACAACTGCATAACTGTATTTTGCCGACAAAATGTCCTTTATGATCTCCCGGCTGTTTTCCACGCTCGTATGCACCGGCCAGCCGGCAGCCGGTCCCACCAGAGGATCTTTTGCATACTCATACAATGCTTCCGCATCTGATTCCTTCCATGGTCTTAAAATCAATCGTTCTGTCTCAAGCATAACGTATCCTTTCCCAATGTTGGTAATTCCTGCGCAATGATGTCCGCCACATATACGCCGCTTGCCGATGCGTGGGACAGGGAATGCGTAACACCACTGCCGTCACCGATCACATACAAGCCTTTGTGTATCGTTTCCAGGCGGTCGTTCAGCGCTACTTCCATGTTGTAAAACTTCACTTCCACACCGTAAAGCAGCGTGTCGTCGTTGGCTGTGCCGGGCGCGATCTTATCAAGCGCATAGATCATCTCGATGATGCCGTCCAGGATCCGCTTCGGAAGCACAAGGCTTAAATCGCCCGGCGTAGCGGCAAGCGTCGGCTGCACCAGCCCCTCTTCAATCCTGGATTTCGTACTTCTGCGTCCACGCTCCAGATCACCGAAGCGCTGCACGATCACGCCGCCGCCCAGCATATTTGACAGCCTCGCGATACTCTCGCCATAACCATTGCTATCCTTAAACGGCTCGGAAAAATGCTTTGCAACCAGCAGCGCAAAGTTTGTGTTTTCTGTCTTTTTAGACGGATCTTCGAAGCTGTGCCCGTTCACCGTCACAATCCCGTTGGTGTTTTCGTTCACGACGATACCGTTCGGATTCATGCAGAAGGTGCGCACATTATCCTCAAATTTTTCGGTGCGATACACGATCTTGCTCTCATAAAGCTGGTCTGTCAAATGGGAGAAGATCACCGCCGGAAGCTCCACCCGGACGCCGATATCCACGCGGTTCGACTTTGTAGGAATCTTCAGCTCTCCGCAGATTTTTTCCATCCATTTACTTCCGCTCCTGCCCACGGAAATAATGCACTGACGGCACATAACCGTCTCATCTCCCGCAAATACACGGTAGCCGCCTTCTTCTATCATCTCAATCCTGTCTACCGGCGTCCGGAATCTAAAATCCGCCTTATCCTTCAGCTCGGCGTACAGATTTTCAAGTACCACATAATTGATATCTGTCCCCAGATGACGCACAGAAGCATCCAGAAGCTTTAATTTGTTTTGCATGCATAGCTTCTTAAATTCGCTCCCGGCAGTGGAGTACATCTTCGTCTGTGCGCCGCCGTAAGACACATTGATGGCGTCCACATACTCCATCAGCTCAAGCGCTTTTTCTTTCCCAATATACTCATACAGCGTACCGCCGAAATCATTTGTAATATTATACTTTCCGTCAGAGAAAGCGCCTGCTCCGCCAAAGCCGTTCATGATCGCGCACGGCTTGCATTTTATGCAGCTTTTCACCTTTTTCCCGTCGATCGGACACTTCCGTTTTTCCAGCGGATTGCCGCTCTCGAACACCGCGATTTTCAGCTCCGGTCTTTTTTTCACCAGCTCATACGCTGAAAATATCCCGCCCGGTCCTGCTCCGATAATAATTACATCATATTGTGTATCCTGCATTTTGCCCATTGTAATACCTCCCCATAAAAACATTCTGATCACTCGGCGCTCTGCAGATATGCCAGCGCCTTCTGATATTTTTTACATCTCTTATAATCCCGCGCACCCGGATTTGGAATCCTCGAAAGATCGAGATTGTGTGTGATGTCTGATATTTTCACCGCGCGCGCTATCGGATTCTTTTTTACCGAAAAAATATAATCCCGATATGACATTGCGTCCTCTTTGTTGTGTGTCAGCAAGCAGATTGCTTCCACCAGCTCTGGCGGAAAGCCTTCCGCAAGCAGATCCTGCGCCGTCACACTGCTGTCCTCCAGAACATCGTGCAGCAGCGCCACAATTTTCAGTTCGTATCCCTGCACGCCCGCCGCTACCGCAAGCGGATGATTGATGTAAGGATTTCCGCCCTTGTCCAACTGCCCCGCATGCGCACGGATCGCTATCTCCTCTGCCCGTCTGTATAATGCCTCAAGATCCTTCATAGCTCCTGTAAATCTCCCACAATGCTTTCCCGTTCTCCGCTGCCAGTTTTACCGCACTTTCATATTCCGGATAGACGCGTTCCTCTTCTCCCAGATAAACCCTCTTCGCATCCATTTCCCCGAACGGTGTGTTTACCCGCACCTGTTCTCTTTTTAATATGCTGCGTGCTTCTATGCGCCTGCGAATGCCGATCGTTGTAGTGTGCCGGAATATCAGCCGTTCCATGTGCGCCCTGTCCTGAGGCTTTGCAAGAACCGTCAGCCGGTACGCCGGGCGGTTTTTCTTCATAAAAACGGGAGTGTAAAACACATCCAGCGCGCCTGCCGCCAGGAGCGTTTCCATCGCCGCGCCAAGCATTTCCCCGGTGCAGTCGTCCAGGTTCGCTTCCAGAACCATGATCTCATCCTGCATATATGGCGTATCGAGTTCGCCCCTGCCGCCCTTTTCTGCGGCAGATGTTGGCTCAAAACCGGTACCCGCGTAAACCCGCAGCACATTCGGTATCGGCAGATTTTTTGTACCGGCTCCCCAGCCGATTTTTTCTATCCGCATTTGCGGCATTGTACCAAACGTTTCCGCCAGCTCTGCAATGATCGCCGCGCCCGTCGGAGTGACAAGTTCCCCCTCAATATCAATCTGCATAAGCGGCGCGCCTGCTGCCGCCAGCACTTCCGAAGTCGCCGGTACCGGAACGGAAAGCAGGCCATGCTGACATCTCACAAAGCCGTTCCCCTCGTGGAGCACCGACGCGCAGACTGCATCCGGCTTTATCATATCGATCAGGATAGCACAGCCCACGATATCAATAATAGAATCCACCGCACCGACCTCATGGAAGTGCACTTCCTCGATGGATTTTCCATGCACCTTCGCCTCCGCCGCCGCTACGCGCCCGAAGATCCGCAGAGCCAGGTCCTTCACGTTTTCATTGAGACTGCTCTGCCCGATCATACGGCGGATGTCCGCAAAATTGCGATGCGGATGCGCGTGATGGTGCGTATGGGCTTCGCCATGCGTATGACCGTGCTCATGTGTGTGGGCTTCGCCGTGCATATGACCGTGCTCATGTGTGTGGGCTTCGCCATGCATATGACTGTGCTCATGCAGACTCACATTTTCACTCGCCTCCGGCACGCCGTCCACACATACCGTTACGTGTTTTGCTCGGATACCGTTTTTCTCTGTTTCTTCTATTGTAATGTGATATCCTTCCAGATGCAGCTTCTCCAGTTCCCGTAAAAACTGCTGCTCATCCGCCCCTAAATCCAGCAGGGCGCCGAGTGTCATGTCTCCGCTGATGCCGGATGCACAATCGAAATATAAGATTGTCCTTGCCAAATTATTTCCTCCCTTTTCCGTCAATACCCAGGCAATATCTTTCTGCCAGCCTGCTCTCACATTGTTGCTGTTCACTCCGTTCACAGCAGCTTTCGCAAATCCATTTAAAATTCACTCCGCTTTCCCGCCAGGCAATTAATACTGTGTGCCATATAGCCAGCGCCGAAGCCATTGTCAATGTTCACCACGCTTGTTCCGCTCGCGCAGCTGTTCAGCATTGCCAAAAGCGCCGCAAGTCCGTTAAAGCTTGCGCCGTATCCGACGGACGTTGGCACCGCGATCACCGGCTTTT
>CABRSG010000211.1 GCA_902473545.1 uncultured Lachnospiraceae bacterium
TCTTGAAATACCAGAATTTAGTCTTGCAAAGGTTTTCAGGAACAGGTATTTACTTTTGCAAACTGGAAGTCAGTTTTCCAATTCAGCTTCTTTCCCTCCACAGACAGATGATTTTTCGCAAAACATTAATAATTTATCGATAAACAATAAAAACATATTGACAAACAATAA
Source organism: uncultured Lachnospiraceae bacterium (assembly GCA_902473545.1). Lineage (GTDB taxonomy): Bacteria > Bacillota > Clostridia > Lachnospirales > Lachnospiraceae > Marvinbryantia. The sequence continues at coordinate 172 of CABRSG010000211.1, forward strand.
TTCCTGCAATATAATAGTATCATCAGAACCGGGAATGATACTATCATGATACAGGAGGTTTTTATATGAAGTGCTTAAATAAGGTTACTATGATCGGAGCAAAAATCCTGGAGATCCTGCACTGGTTTACAATGGCGATCATGCTTGTCATTGCAGCGGGGTGTCTGTTTATGAGGGAGCGGCTGGCAGATTTTCTTACAGCAGGGGTTGTCTCGCAGGGGACGGAGCTGACATCATACGGGTTTGAAATCACAGCCGTTCAGGCGGACGGTACGCTGGATATGACGGCGGTGCTGTTCTTTGCGGTGACGGCAGTGATCTGCCTGTCACTGATGGCGATGGTCTACCGCAATGTTTATCTGATCGTGCGCACGGCAGCCGGGAAGACCTCATTTGCCAGGGAAGCCACACCATTTCAGAAAGATACCATCCGCATGGTGCGTGAGATCGGCATTTTTTTGATCTCACAGTCGGCCGTCTGCCTGGTGATGAGCATCATTGCACGGCTCTTTATCGGCGTTGAGGTGGCGGAGCTGAGCGTCAATCTGGACAGCTTGCTGATGGGTGTTGTGGCGCTTTCGCTCTCGCAGATCTTTGCCTACGGTACGCAGCTTCAGGAAGATGTGGATGGACTTTTGTGAGGAGGAACTATGGGGAAAATCATATTGAGACTGGACCGCATGATGGCAGACCGGAAAATATCGCTGAATGAGCTGGCGGAGAAGGTAGGTATTTCCAATGTCAACCTTTCCAAGCTCAAAAACAATCGGGTGACGGCGATCCGCTTTTCTACGCTGGAGGCGATCTGCGAGGTGCTCGACTGCCAGCCGGGAGACATTCTGGAATACGAAAAAGATGATCGGGATGCATAGCGCTGAGGTGCGACCCGGAAGAATCAGCCCTCGTCGTAAGACGGGGCTGATTTTATAGATGCGGCAGATGCTTTCTGTAGCGCCGCAGCTCCTGCTCACTGACATCAGAAATAATCCGTTCAAGCGTTTTCAGAAGCCTTTTTTTATCCTCCGGCAGTCTGCCTCTGAGCTGGAATGCATTGGAGGCTCCCATTGCAGCGAAATACGTTTCAATATGCAGGTTTTCAATCAGAGTGTGAAGCTCCCGATATTTTTCCAGCTCTCCTTCCTCCTGCCAGTTTCCATTCCGGATTTCCCGATAAAGCACAGAATCGGGATAAATGGTCAGCATGTTAGGTCCGACCAGAAACGGATGCAGTTGATTGAAGATTTTTGCGGTAGCTTTTGCACCGGATTCGCCGTTCCCTTTTCCGGAAATACCGGTCAGATAGAAGAAACCATAGGAGATATCAGCCTGCTCCAGCCTTCTGCACTGCGTAAGAATGTCTCTGGCTGTATAGCCCTTCTGCATAAAGGACAGCGCCGCGTCGTCTCCGGTTTCTGCTCCGATGGTCAGCCTGTCATAGCCTGCCTGTCTGAGCAGCGTAAGCTCTTCGTCCGTCTTTTTTATGGAATCCGTTACGCGGGCAAAGCAGCCGATTGATTCGACGGAGGGCAGATATTTTCGTATGATTTCTGCGATTTCCAGCAGCTTATCTGTTTTCAGAACAAACGGGTTGGCGCCCGTCAGAAAAACCCGCTGGATCGGTTCTGGACCGGATTTCCCCGAAAGAATATTCAGCATTTTTGAATGAGGATTTGTGCGAAGAATCTGTGCTTCCAGCAAATCACTTTCGATGTCCTTCAGGGGAGACATCCGGAATTTAAACGGCAAATCACTGTACAGCGTACAGAATTTGCAGTTGTGGTGCGTGCATCCTGCCGTCACCTCCAGAAGAAGCGAATCCGCCTCATAGGGAGGACGCCAGATCGTTCCAGTATAATGCATAAAAACACCTCACATAGATGGATTATGTGCAGGCAACGGGAAACCTGCACACGACTGTCCCGTTGGGGATATTATAACAGGGTACAGCAAAAAGAAAAGTACGGTACTTTTTTGCAGTACCTTTCTCATCCGGAAAAATGTGTTATACTGATGAAAAAGGGAGGATGAGGCATATGAGAAAATCAGAGGCGGCGGCAGAGCGGTGCAAAACGATTTCCGCTATGCAGAAAATGCTGGGCGGAAAATATAAAATCGAGCTGCTCTGGTATATCGGCAAATGCGATGTCAGACGGTTCGGACAGCTTCGCCGCCAGATTGGAGAGATTACGGAAAGCTCGCTGACAAAACAGCTCCGTGAGCTGGAGGCGGAAGGCTTTATCGTCCGCACCGACTTCCATGAGGTGCCGCCGCATGTCGAATACAGTCTGACAGACCTGGGAGAGAGCTTTTTATCTGTTCTTGACTATATGAAAGAATGGGGCGATAAAAATCTGAATGTATAAAAATGCGGCAGATTCCTTTCTGGATTGCCTTGCTATTCCGCATCCTATGCGGTAAAATGAAGCTGGAATGAGAGGGGAAGACTGTGACGGTCAGGAAGGGGATAGACTATATGCAGAAAAGAAAACTGCCGGTTGGAATAGAGGATTTTGAGGAAATCCGCAGAGAAGGTTTCTATTATATAGATAAGACAGGCTTTATCCGTGACCTGCTTAATAGCTGGGGAAAGGTCAATCTTTTCACGCGACCGCGCCGGTTCGGAAAGACCCTGAATATGAGTATGCTGAAATGCTTTTTTGAAATCGGAATGGACAGAACGCTGTTTGACGGTCTGATAATTTCAAGGGAGACGGCGTTGTGTGAAGAATATATGGGAAAGTATCCTGTGATATTTCTATCCCTTAAAGGAGTAGATGGGCTGAATTTTGAAGAAGCCAGGAAATGTATGATTGAGATTGTCGGCACAGAAGCCGAAAGATTTCAGTTTTTGCAAAACAGTGAGCGTCTGTCTGCAAATGAAAAAGACAAATACCGTGCGTTAGTGGCGCTTGAAAAGGGACATTACACGATGAACGAGACTACGCTGAAATATAGTCTGCAGGTACTGTCTCATCTTCTTTACCAGCACTATGGACAAAAAGCAATCCTTCTCATCGACGAGTATGATGTGCCATTGGATAAGGCGTTCCAGCATGGTTATTACAGAGAAATGGTATCTCTCATCCGGGGAATATTCGGACAGGCTCTGAAAACGAATAGTTCTTTGCAATTTGCGGTTCTGACCGGATGCCTGCGGGTGTCAAAAGAAAGTATTTTCACAGGGCTGAACAATTTTGACGTAAATTCGGTTGCTGATGTAGAACATGCCGGACATTTTGGATTTACGGAAGAGGAGGTAATCCGGCTTCTGATGGATTACCAGTTAGAGAACCATTTAACAGAAATGAGAGAGTGGTATGATGGATACTGCTTTGGCGATGCACATATCTACTGTCCGTGGGATGTAATCAGATATACGAAAAAGCTGCTGGCAGATCCGCACGCAGAACCGGAGGCCTTCTGGATCAATACCAGCGGGAATAATCTGGTGAAGCGTTTTATTGATAAGGCAGATAAAACGACACAGAATGAAATTGAAAGGCTGATTGCGCAAGAGGCAGTTGAAAAAGCGATCCGTCTGGATCTGACGTATGACGAGCTGGACTCCAGCATTGCAAATTTATGGAGCGTACTTTTTACGACTGGTTATCTGACGCAGACAGAAAGGGCATCGGGCGGCATCTACAAATTGGTGATACCCAACCGGGAGGTGCGGGAGGTTTTTATTCTGCAGATACAGGAGTGGTTTAAAGAAAGTGTCGTAGATGATAAAAAGCCGATGCACGAGCTCTGTCAGGCATTCCTGGGAGGAAATACGGAGAGCATACAGAAGCGGCTTAACATCATCCTGAGCAGGATGATCAGCGTTCTGGATACAAAGGCTCCCGACGATAAAAAAGAGAATTTCTACCACGGTCTGCTTCTTGGGCTGCTGAGAAGCGAAACAGAATGGCTGATTTTGTCTAATGCGGAATCCGGCGATGGATTTAGTGATATTTTAATCGAGCCGGAGAACCCGGATGTGGGTATTGTCATTGAGGTAAAGTACGCTGCAGGAATTGCGGAGCTGGATAAAGCCTGTGAGAAAGCGACGACGCAGATAAAAGAAAAACGATATGACGAAAGGCTTCGCAATGATGGACGGACAGAAGTGCTGACCTATGGCATTGCTTTCTGCAGAAAGCGCTGCAAAGTAGTATGTGGAAGAGGTGCTTCGGGAGGCGGACAGATTTGACACAGATATTTTTAATAGAAGACGATGAGGCGCTGGCGGAGGGCATTTCGTTTGCGCTGGAGCGGGAGGGCTATCAGATAAGCTGCTTTTCCACCTGCCGCGCAGGGCGGGAGGCGATTGCAGAACGGCAGCCGGACCTGGTGCTGCTGGACTGGAATCTGCCGGACGGCGACGGGCTTGCGCTCTGCCGGGAGATTGCCGGGACGGCAGGCGTGCCGGTGCTGATGATTACGGCGCGGGATATGG
>CABRSG010000212.1 GCA_902473545.1 uncultured Lachnospiraceae bacterium
AGCCGCCGCAAAGCCGGTCAGATCGCCGACAACGCCGCCACCGAGGGCAATCAGCATATCCCGGCGCTCAAAATGCTCCAGGATCAGTTTTTCATAGAGGCTGCGCACGGTGTCGAGCGTTTTACTCTGCTCTCCCGCCGGGAAGACAAACTGTGTCAGCGCGCGGCACTTTCCTTCAAGCGACTCTATCACTTCCTGTAGATAAAGTCCTTCGACAGCCGTATCCGTGACAATGCATAGCTTGCGCCCGGAAATGTCGCAGTCGTTCTCCAGCGCCTCAGCGAGACGCCCGAAATCGTGTTCGAAATAGATGGTATAGCCGCCTGCGCGGTCCGTTTTTACCGTTAATGCGTTTTTCTGTTCTTTTTCCTGTGCCATAGAGGTATTCTCCCTTAGATATATTTTTGGATTTCTGCGATCAGACGCCCTTTCTTCGTACTGGAGCGGACGCCCAGATAACGGAAGCGTCCGAGACCGCGCGCGGAGATCACGTCATTTTCTTTTAGCTTATAGCCGTTTGAGGTGACGAGCCTGCCGTTGACGAACACCTTCCCGCCCTCGATCAGACCAACAAGGCTGCTCCTTGATGCTCCGAAGGCAAGCGCGAGCAGGCTGTCCAACCGTACTGAGGCGACAGAACCCTGCAGAAGCTCGTATTTTGGCTCATATTCGATTTTTTCAAGCGGAACCTGCCGGACATCAACCGGAGTGTTCCGGACGCGTGTGAGGGCCTCTGAGAGAAAATCCGCCATCCGATCCAGACAGAAGATCCACGCCGTCCGGTCGTCGATAAGAATATCTCCGATAATGTTCCGTTCGATGCCGGTGTTTAAGATCGCGCCGAGAAAATCACGGTGCGTAAGCTTTTCAGAAAATTTCTTATTCTGCGGCGTGACGCGCAGACAGGCGATCGGATAGGAAACAGCGCCTTTCGCATCGGCAAAATCCGCCGTATAGCAATAAAGAGCATCAGGAATAAAAGCTAACATCTGACGCTCCGCCTGCTCATAGCCGCCAAATCCCACGCATTTCACAAAGGAGAGGAATCTGGCGCTCTGATGATAGATATTCAGTTCATTTAAATTCAGAAAATCGGTATATGTGACGATATTTCTGCTGTCTGCCTTCTTTGCAAGCTCCAGCAGTCGTTTCTGAAATAATTCTTCCTCATAGTTCATAGCTTAATAAGTATAATTCATGGACGGTATATCAAAAGCACCGTTCAAAATGTCCTGCAGATCGCCCGATACATCTACCGCCGCCGGAGTAACTATAAAAATACAGTTGCTGATCTTCTGCAGATTTCCGCTGATCGCATAACAGGAACCGGAGGTAAAGTCGATGATGCGCTGCGCCAGGTCGAGATCGATTCCTTCTATGTTCAGAACCACTGTGCAGTTCGCGAGCAGCGTCTCCGTAATTTCTCTTGCATCCTCCATACTCTTCGGCTTCACGACGCAGACAGACATATCGTTTGCACTCTTTCTGGTGCGGATCGGAGAAACCTTTGATGCCCCGGAGGATACGGAAGGCTTCGTCTTTGGCTGCGCAGTGTTAACCGTTTTTGCAGTCGATCTGGTAAATTTGCGCATGACCGGCTCGTCGTCATCATCATCAAAATCGTCCAGCGGTTCTTCCCTGCCGGATTTACGAAAAAGACTTTTTTTCGGACGCGGCTCTTCGTATTCATCCTCCTCATTATCCAGAAAATCGTCGTCATCGTAATCGTCATCGTTCAGTTTCATTGCATTTAAAAACTTGTCTAAAATGCTCATACTATGTCCTCTCCCAAATTTATAATCAAAAGCATGTCATTGGTAATTGCGCGCACCGAATATTCCGGTACCCACACGTACATGTGTCGCGCCCTCCTCAACGGCAACCTCATAATCATTTGTCATACCCATGCTGAGAATGCACATATCTACATTATCAATGTTTCCCGCCTTAATGTCAATAAATAAATTGTATAAATTTCGAAAATGCACCCGGTTGTCTTCGGGATTTTCCACAAATGGGGCAATTGTCATAAGACCTTTTACACAAAGATTCGGGAATTTTGCAATCTCACGCACAAAATTTGCCGTCTCCCCGGCGGTCAGACCGAATTTTGATTCCTCCTGCGCGATGTTTACTTCCACCAGCACCGGCATGATCCGGTCATGCTTTGCGGCTTCCTCCTGAATAGTCTCCGCCAGGCGCAGAGAATCGACGGAGTGAATCATACAGGCTCGCTCTATGATATATTTTACCTTGTTGCGCTGCAGATGACCGATCATATGGAAACGAAGGTTTTTGGGCAGTGACTCATATTTTTCTTTTAACTCCTGCGGTTTATTTTCCCCGAAATCCAGAACGCCCTCCGGCAGCAGCTCCTCGATCATGGATACCGGTTTTGTCTTGCTCACGGCAATCAGTGTGACGTCCTGCGGATTTCTGCCCGCTTTGCGGCACGCTTCGTCGATTCTGCCGCGCACATATCTGTAATTTTCCGTTATCATGCTAATCTGCTCCTATTCTTCAAACGTGTCGACCTTCACCGCGGAAGCGTCCAGTGCGATCTGGTCGTACTGTGCAAGCCCGTAGGCGCTGTTGCTTTCCACAATGCAGTATTCCTGATTTTCGTCGAGAATTGTAATCTCACGGAAAATCGGATAACCCTTATTAATATTATAAACGCCTGTCAGTGTTTGGGTGTCGGAAACCTGATAGCGCTTCGAAGAGTCTTTCATCAGCACATAGTCACCCTCCTCAAACAGAGAGGTATCTACATAATAATCGTTGTCGGTTTTATCGTAAACTGTGGCGGTGATGATGCGTACGACTGCTGAGCCGTCCGTATCGTACGTCTCCTTACGGAGTGTGATCTCGTTTTCTGTCTGCTCATTTTCCGTCACGTATTCCTTCGGGATCCGGTAAAACACCTTCTCGGCAATCGCAGTATTCGGAATCTTTAAGCCGCTCTGGCGGTTTAACAAAAGTTCAATTTCCACAAAACGGTCTCCGGCGAAGCGGATTACGGAATTACTGATATCCAGCTTGCCGAAAAAGTCGGCGCCGTTTTGGATAATGCTGAAATCAGCGTTGAATGCGGAACCGTCTTCCATAAAACGGAATCGAACCATATTGGAGTCAGCCAGCTCCATCGCCGTCTTTTTGTCAAGCGGAATGACAAGCGACCATTCCTCGCTGGTGATCAGCTTATAAACCACATCGCCTGCCTTCACTGTCTCGTTCATACGCAGATTTTCTCTTGTATAATTCTTCCTGCTGAACATATCAAGCGTAATATCATCGACGTTCAGATCTTCCATGCCGTCGGTGGAATAAACCACAATCCCGTCCTTTTCAGAGGGAATCAGATTCAGCCCGGCGCTGATGCCCTGCTCCGTGGAATCGAGTACCTTTCTCGAAAGCAGCTCGATCATCGCTGTCTGGGCGTCCGCCTTGAAATTATATACGTCTGAATACGAGATGGATGAATAATTGCCGGCAAAATTAGAGGCAATGCTCCGCAGACCGGAATAACTGCTGTCGTCCAGCTCCGTAAGATCCTCTCCCGTTGTGGCGGCGGCAAGATCCATGGTTCCGATGGAATATACGCCGCTTCCCATGCCGACCTTGCTTCCCTCGCGGACATAATAGTGGATCGGGCCCGCCTCGCTGCAGGTGACAAGCTGCTCGCTTTTGAGCGCGATCGCCGTATAGCGGTAATTGCCGGAGAGAGAGCCTGCCGTGACCTCATAGGCGATAATCTGATCGTTTGTAAGATACATGATCAGATAGATCAGAAGATATACAAAAACAATGCCGAAGGTGATCGTACCGATATTCAGTATGGAATGCGGATGAAGCTTTACCACTTTTTTCTGTTCACGGTTTCCTTTCATTGCCATAGATACTCCTTATCGTGGACTTTTCTCATAAATTCAAAATGCCGGACAAAAAGATTCATCCGGCATAAATCCTGTTATGTAAAAATGAATTAAAGAGAAACGATCACCTTGCTCTGCATGTTTTCCGGCAGTTCATGTGCATCCTGAGAAATACTGATGACGAAAGTAATCTGATATTTTTCTCCAAGCGCTTCCAGGCTGTCAAGCATGGGGGCAATGTCCGCGCCCTCCAGACTTGCGATTTTCAGGAAGCTGTCCAGATAAACCTGCTCCAGATCGTGATCCTGCGAAATGATCCCGCAGACAAATCCCAGAAATGCATCCGGACTTGTCAGCATAAATTCTGATGTATCAATCAGACGGACTCTGTTATTCAGCTCATACATATGCTGTGAGCTCTTGTCCAAATAAACGATATTACCGTGTACAGATTTGATTTCCGTGTTTACTTTTTCAAGTAAATGTTTGGTTTTGCCCTTTCCTTTATTCCCCGCTATGATCTGTATCATTGTAATCTCCTCCTTAAGTTTCGTATATGTACAATTATAATGCACGGTTTCATAAATTACAACTACTTTTTGTTGATAATTGACAACAACTTGTTCATCTCTTCATAAAGGTCGTCCTTGGTATCCGATTTCATGATGACACTGAAATAGGAGTTGCCGTAAGCATCCTTTGAGAGAAGCGACAGGCA
>CABRSG010000213.1 GCA_902473545.1 uncultured Lachnospiraceae bacterium
TGGTGCGCATTCTGAAGGAGCCGAAAAACTCTATCATCAAGCAGTATAAGAAGCTGTTTGAGCTGGACGGCGTGAAACTTGAATTTGAGGACGACGCGGTTGACGCGATCGCGAAGCTCTCCATGGAGCGCAAGACGGGCGCGCGTGGTCTGCGTGCGGTGATGGAGCGTTCCATGCAGGAGCTGATGTACACCATCCCGTCCGACGAGACGATCACGGAGTGTACGATCACAAAAGACCTTGTGGAAGGAAAAGGAGAACCGAAGCTGATCCACAGTGAGGAAAGACTGATTCCGGTATATAATACGAAGAAGAAAGTGGTTATGACTCCGGAATCTGCCTGATGCAAGGGGTATATACATTTGCATAGGAGAAAAGCATGACAGAAATGATAAAGAACATCCCCGCAGTGGCACTGCGGGGAATGACGATTCTTCCGGCAATGATTGTTCATTTTGACATCAGCCGGAAGAAATCTGTTAAAGCGGTAGAACAGGCGATGCTGAAGGAGCAGCGGTTGTTTGTCGTTGCACAGCGGAGCGTGGAGACGGAAGATCCGGTGATGGAGGATCTGTACCGCGTGGGCACGATCGTGGAGATCAAGCAGGTGGTGAAGCTGCCGAAAAATATCCTGCGGGTGCTCGCGGAGGGCGTGCAGCGCGGGGAGCTGACCGATCTGATGGAAGAGGAGGGCTTCCTGGAAGCCGATGTCGCGATCTATACAGACGAGGAGCCGCTGGACGAGACAACGCGGGAGGCGCTGCTGCGCTCTCTGAAAGAATCGTTTGAGGTTTACTGCCGTATTAACGGCAAGATGAGCAAGGAGCTGATCCATCAGATTTCCGAAATCCGTGACTTGGAGAAGGCGGCTGGACAGATTGCCATGAATTTGCCGCTTTATTATGAGACGAAGCAGCGGGTGCTGGAGGCGGCCGAGCTGCAGGAGCGCTGCGAACTGCTGCTTACCATTATGGGCAAGGAAATTGACATTCTGCAGCTTCGGCAGGAACTTCAGGAGAAGGTGAAGCAGCGCATCGACAAGAACCAGCGCGAATATTTTATGCGCGAGCAGATGAAGCTTATCCGCGAGGAATTAAAAGAGGATAATATAAATGAGGCGGATACTTTTCTGGAAGAGTTGTCGAAGCTGAAGGCGTCGGCGTCGGTGAAGGAAAAAATTAAAAAAGAAATCGAGCGTTACCGCAATGTCGGCATGAATTCCGGGGAAAGCCCGGTGATCCGCGGCTATATCGAGACGCTTTTGGATATGCCGTGGGATAAGGTTTCGCGCGACAGCCGCGATATCGTCCGGGCGCGTGAGATCCTGGAAGCCGATCATTACGGCCTAGAGAAGGTGAAGGAGCGCGTGCTGGAGTTTCTGGCAGTCCGCACGCTGACGAAAAAGGGCGACAGCCCGATCCTCTGCCTGGTGGGGCCGCCCGGAACAGGAAAGACGTCGATCGCAAAGTCGATCGCGCGGGCGCTTGATAAAAAATATGTCCGCATCAGCCTTGGCGGCGTGCGCGACGAGGCGGAGATCCGCGGACACCGCCGCACCTACATCGGAGCGATGCCCGGACGCATCGCGAACGGTCTGAAAATGGCAGGAGTGAAAAATCCGCTGATGCTGCTGGATGAGATTGACAAGCTCAGCAGCGATTATAAGGGGGATACCTCCTCGGCGATGCTGGAGGTGCTGGATTCCGAGCAAAACAGTAAGTTCCGCGATCATTACGTGGAAATTCCGCTGGATCTGTCGGAGGTATTGTTTATTGCCACCGCAAACGATGTGCAGACGATCCCGCGGCCGCTCCTGGACCGCATGGAGGTCATTGAGATCACCAGCTACACGGAAAATGAGAAATTCCACATTGCAAAAGAGCATCTCTGGAGTAAGCAGATGGAGCACAACGGACTGACAGCAGAGCAGATTTCTATTACGGATCAGGCGCTGCGCAAGGTGATTTCCGGCTATACGCGGGAAGCCGGCGTGCGAAATCTGGAGCGGAAGCTCGGCGATATCTGCCGGAAGGCGGCGCGCGAGATTCTGGAGACGAAGAAGAAATCCGTTAAGGTGACAGAGGAAAATCTGAAAAAATATCTCGGCAAGGTGCGCTATACCATCCAGGAGCTGAACGATACCAACGAGGTCGGCATCGTGCGCGGGCTCGCGTGGACGAGCGTGGGCGGCGACACCCTGCAGATCGAAGTAAATATCATGCCGGGGAAGGGTGATTTCTGCCTGACAGGACAGCTCGGCGACGTTATGAAGGAGTCGGCGCAGGCGGGTATCAGCTATATACGCTCCGTCAGCGCGCAGTACAATATACCGGAGGAATTTTTCCGTAAGCATGATATCCATATCCACATCCCGGAGGGGGCGGTTCCAAAGGACGGACCTTCCGCAGGCGTGACGATGGCGACGGCAATGATCTCGGCAATTACCGGCATTCCGGTGCGTGCGGACGTAGCGATGACCGGCGAGATTACGCTGCGCGGACGTGTGCTGCCGATCGGCGGGCTGAAAGAAAAGCTGCTCGCCGCCAAGAATGCGGGAATGAAAACCGTATTCGTTCCGGCACAGAACAAGGCGGACGTGGAGGAAATCTCCAAAGAGATCAGGAAGGGGCTGGACATCCGCTTTGCGGAGACGATGGCGGACATCTTGCCGGGGGCACTGGTGACGGCGCTGCCGGAGAAGAAGGCTTCGAAAAAAAAGAAAGCATAGGAATACTATATGGTTATAAAAAATGTAGCTCTTGAAACGGTCTGCGGCGTGACGAGTTCGCTGCCGGCAAATGATAAGATCGAGGTGGCGTTTGCCGGAAAATCGAATGTGGGAAAATCATCGCTTATCAACGCCCTGATGAACCGCAAGTCGCTGGCGCGAACCAGCGCCCAGCCGGGCAAGACGCAGACCATCAATTTTTACAATATCAACGATGCGATGTATCTGGTGGACCTTCCGGGCTACGGCTACGCGAAGGTTGCGCAGTCGGAGAAGGAAAAGTGGGGAAAGCTGATCGAGCGCTATCTGCAGAAATCGCAGATGCTAAAGGCAGTATTCCTGCTCATTGATATCCGGCACGATCCTTCCGCCAATGATAAATTGATGTACGACTGGATCCTCTATAACGGCTACGAGCCGATCATCATCGCAACAAAGCTTGACAAGATCAAGCGCAGCCAGCTCCAGAAGCAGGTGAAAGCGATCCGCACGGGGCTTGGCATGAAGGACGGCACCGTGATTCCGTTCTCTGCGGAAACAAAGCAGGGAAGAGACGAGATCTGGGAAATGATCGATGCGTGGATTGCGGAGACAAATCCGGCAGAAGAATAAAGAGCAGTATAAATAGAATTTTGTTTTAAAACCGTTACTTCTATGATTACATACGAAGTAGCGGTTTTTTATACAACACGATGTTTGAATACAGACGGAGCAAAGTGGGTGTATTTTGTGGGTGAAGAATACTTCACAGCTTTAAAGCGCTGCCAAACTTTTGAAAATACAAAGATATTTCTTCCATTATAGCTTCATTTCGTGTAAAATAGGTTCATTGGCAACTGCTGCGGGCGTGTGACAGGGCAGTCTGGCTGGACTGTTACGCGGGCGGAGCTGGCAGCAGCGGGGAATGCGCGGGCGTTCCCGAATGAAACATCTGGAGGATATGTGAAATGGAAAGAGAAAAGTTTTCGTCCAGGCTGGGGTTCATTCTGATTTCGGCGGGATGTGCGATCGGTCTGGGAAATGTGTGGCGGTTTCCGTATATTACCGGAAAGTACGGCGGGGCGGCATTCGTACTGATTTACCTGTTCTTTCTGGTTATTCTGGGGCTTCCAATCATGGTAATGGAGTTTGCGGTCGGACGCGCGAGCCAGAAGAGCGCGGCGCTTTCGTTCGACGTGCTGGAGCCGAAGGGTACAAAGTGGCACTGGTACAAGTGGGGAGCGATGGCGGGCAATTATCTGCTGATGATGTTCTACACAACGATCGGCGGTTGGATGATTCTTTACTTTGCGAAAATGGCATCCGGCAGCTTTGCGGGGCTTGACGCGGACGGCGTGGCGGCGGAATTCGGCACTCTGATGGGACAGCCGGGGCTGATGGCGTTCTGCATGATCCTGGTGGTTGCCGTCTGCTTCCTTATCTGCGCAGGCGGTCTGCAAAAAGGTGTGGAGCGTATCACGAAGGTGATGATGCTCTGCCTGCTGTTTCTGATGATTATCCTTGCCGTGCATTCCGTATTTCTGGAAGGAGGAGCAGAGGGACTGGAATTTTATCTGAAGCCGGATTTCGGCAAGCTGGTGGAGACCGGTATCGGGGAGGTTGTGTTTGCCGCGATGGGGCAGGCATTCTTTACGCTGAGCCTTGGAATCGGCGCAATCGCTATTTTTGGAAGTTACATCGGCAAGGAACGTGCGCTTACGGGCGAGGCAGTGAGCGTTACCCTGCTCGACACCGGCGTGGCGCTGATGGCGGGACTGATTATTTTCCCGGCATGCTTTGCCTATAATGTGCAGCCGGACAGCGGTCCGAGCCTGATTTTTATCACACTGCCGAATGTATTTCAGTCGATGGCAGGCG
>CABRSG010000214.1 GCA_902473545.1 uncultured Lachnospiraceae bacterium
CTGGGTGGATTTCGGCTCCTCCTACCTTCCGAGCGACTTAAACGCGGCGTACCTGTACGCGCAGCTTGAGATTGCCGGTGAAATCAACAGCAAGCGTCTGAAAATTTACAATTATTACCATGAGGCGCTGGCGCCGCTGGAGGAAAAGGGGGTGCTTACGCGCCCGTTTGTGCCCGATTATGCGACGCACAATGCACATATGTATTATGTGAAGCTCGCTGATCTGGAGGCGCGGACACGGTTCATCAATTATCTGAGAGAAAAAGGTATTTGGGCGGTGTTCCACTATGTGCCGCTGCACTCGGCGGCTGCCGGGCGGAAATTCGGACGCTTTTCCGGCGAGGACGTGTACACCACGAAAGAAAGCGAACGCCTTGTGCGCCTGCCGATGTACTACAATCTGGAGATGGAGCAGGTGGAGTACATTGCGGACACAATTCTGAAATATCAGAACTGGTAGGAGAGAAAGATGGATGTAGCTGTCATAATTCCAAATTATAATGGGAAAGAATATATAAGAGACTGTCTCGACAGCCTGTATGAGCAGGGTAGCGGTAAGCTTCCGGTGATCGTGGTGGATAATGCCTCGACGGACGGAAGCCGGGAGATCATCGAGAGGGAGTACCCGATGGTCAGGCTGATTCCGCTAAAGAAAAACTATGGATTTTCCAGGGCGGTCAACGAGGGTATCCGGGCGGCGGATACGGAGTTTGTGATCCTGCTCAACAATGACACGCGGGTGGCTGCCGGATTTGCGGCGGAGCTTCTGCGGGCGATCCGAAAGGATGAAAAAATCTTTTCCTGTCAGGCGCAGATGCGGCAGATGGACCGACCGGAGCTTATCGACAACGCCGGAGATTTCTACTGTGCGCTTGGCTGGGCGGTCACGCGCGGAAAGGGACGGAAATGTGACCGTTATGCGAGGGAGGATCGGATCTTTTCCTCCTGCGCAGGCGCGGCGATCTACCGGAAGCATATCTTTGATGAAATCGGTTATTTTGATGAGAAGCATTTTGCTTATCTGGAGGATGTCGATATCTGCTACCGCGCCAAAATTGCCGGGCATGAAAACCGCTACGCGCCGCGATCCGTCGTCTATCATAAAGGAAGCGCCTCCACAGGCTCACGCTACAACCGCTTCAAGGTGAAAAGCGCGGCGCGCAACAATCTGTATCTGATCTACAAAAATATGCCGCTCTGGCAGATCTGGCTCAATCTGCCGCTGCTTTTGGCAGGGACGCTCATCAAGTTTTTGTTTTTCACGGCAAAGGGGATGGGCGGAACCTATCTGAAAGGGTTATGGCAGGGCATCCTGCTGGCGCGTGAGGGCGAAAAAGCGCCGTTTCTGGCGGAGAATTTTGACAATTGCTGGCGGATACAGCTCGAACTGTGGAGAAATTTAATGAAAATAAAAATGTAAAACGTAATAATTTTGCAATCGACAGTTGCAATTTTGAAGTCAGCAGTGTATGATTATAAAAGTATGGATAACATAAGGGGTGAACCAGATTGATTAAAGACAATCAAAAGTATTTTAATCGACTGCATGTTCTGATAGATGCCCTGATTGTGATCGGCAGTTATCTGCTGGCATGGTTCCTTCAGATAAAGATATTGACTGCGCCGGGTACCGGTGTGTACTCCGACGCAGTCTATATGTTGGTTTTGCTTCCGCTGGTTCCGGGAATGCTGCTTTTGTACTCCGCATTCAACCTGTACACACCCAAGAGAGTGCAGGGGAGACGGCTGGAATACGGCAATGTCATAAAAGCCAATCTGCTCGGGCTTCTGATTTTCCTGGCGATGACGATGGCTGTCAAGAAAATCGACTTCTCGCGCGGCGTTGTGTTCACGTTTTTTGCGCTGAATGTCACGGCGGATATCATAGCACGCGTGATCATACGCGGTCTGCTGCGGGATATGCGCAGAAGAGGCATGAATCTGAAGCATATCCTTCTGGTTGGATACGGACAGGCTGCCAGGGAATACATCGACCGTATTCTGGAAAATCCGCAGTGGGGTTATCGGGTGCTTGGCATTCTCGACGATAATTCCGAGCGCTCGACCGTTTACCGGGGAATCCGTATTATCGGAAGGACAGAAGAGCTTGTGGAGCTCATGAAGGTAAATACACTCGATGAAATCGCGATCACACTGGGACTGAGCGAGTATTACAAGCTGGAGCGTATTGTTGCGCAGTGTGAAAAATCAGGTGTGCATACAAAGTTTATACCCGATTACGGCAATATTATTCCAACGAAGCCCTATACGGAGGATCTGATGGGGCTTCCGGTTATTAATATCCGTTATGTGCCTCTGTCCAACACGTTCAACGCGATCGTAAAGCGGGCGGTAGACATTGTCGGATCGCTTGTCTGTCTCGTTTTGTTTTCGCCGGCTATGCTGGTGACGGCAGTTCTGATCAAACTGACGTCTCCGGGACCGCTGATCTTTAAGCAGGAGCGTGTCGGGCTGCATAACCAGCCGTTTATTATGTACAAGTTCCGCTCAATGGAAGTGCAGAAGGCAAATGCGGAGCAAAAGGGATGGACGACGCGTCATGATCCGCGTGTGACCGGGATCGGAAAATTTATCCGAAGAACGAGTATCGACGAGCTTCCGCAGCTTATCAATGTGTTAAAGGGCGAGATGAGTCTGATCGGACCGCGTCCGGAGCGCCCGCAGTTTGTGGAGAAATTCCGCGAAGAAATACCGCGGTATATGATTAAGCACCAGGTGCGTCCAGGCATGACCGGGTGGGCGCAGGTGAACGGGTACCGCGGAGACACTTCCATCAGAAAGCGGATTGAATGCGATTTATATTACATTGAAAACTGGACGCTGGGGGTGGACATCAAGATCCTGTTTCTGACGGTTTTCAAAGGTTTTGTAAATAAAAATGCTTACTAAATTTTCCAGGAAAGGGTAAAGGGAGAAAAGGGGATTAACATGGCAAGAGACAAAGAGAAGAGAGAAAAGAGGCGCACAAGAGGCGGCAGCGGCCAGCAACAGCAGCAGTATTACCAGCAGGATCCGAATGGCCAGCAGCAGTATTACCAGCAGGATCCGAATGGTCAGCAGCAGTATTATCAGCAGGATCCGAATAGCCAGCAGCAGTATTACCAGCAGGATCCGTATGGTCAGCAACAATACTACCAGCAGAACAGGTATGGACAGCCGGGAATGGACCCCCGTCAGAATTATGATCAGGGAGAAAAGGAGGCGGCCGCTGCAAAGAAGAAAAAGAAGCGCAGAAAAAGAAAGATCATTCTCTTTGTGTTTGAGGTGCTTCTGTTAGTCGTGCTGGCGGCAGTGCTTTATGTGGGCGCAAAGGTGTCGAAAATCTCCAAAATGCAGGCGCAGACGCCGGTCAACAACGAAAAGCAGAGCGAGATGGTGCAGCAGATTCAGGCGCAGCTTGATGACGAGGTGGAGGAGCGTCTGAAGGGTTACTGGAACATTGCTCTGTACGGAACGGACAACCGTGACAAAAATACGAATGGACAGAGCGACGCGATCATGGTTGCCAGCATCAACCTGGACACCAACGACGTGAAGCTGGTATCGCTATACCGCGACACGTACCTTGACGATACGGCCGGAAGCTACGGCAAGGCAACAGATATTTATGCGGCGGGCGGTCCGGCGCGTTCCATCAACATGCTGAACAAAAACCTTGACCTGGATATCACTGACTACATTACCGTAAATATGAATGTTCTCGCCGATGTGGTAGACGCGATCGGCGGCATTGATATTGAGATTACAGAGGATGAGGCGACCTGGATCGACAATTACCAGGATGAAACCTCCACCATCACGAACCGCGAGATCATCCCGATCAGCGGAAGCTCGGGTATGGTACACTTAAATGGTCTGCAGGCGACGGCGTACTGCCGTATCCGTGCGATCGGTAACGACTATGAGCGTACCGAGCGTCAGAGAAAGGTACTGTCTCTGATCCTGGACAGTGTAAAGAGCAATCCGACGATTCTGGTCGGCCTGGTGGACAATCTGATCGACGCAGTGGATACCAATCTCACAATGGCGGAAATCCTGAACTTCGCAACGAATATCGCAAGCTACAATCTTGTTGAGACAAAGGGATTCCCGTTTGAGCAGACATCGCGGGATATCAATTACAGCATTGTAGTGCCGATTAATCTGGCGCAGAATGTATCGGAGCTGCATGAGTATCTCTTCGGTGTGCAGGGCTATACGCCGTCCTCAACCGTGCAGGAGATCAGTGATTATATTGCAAATTATACTGGTGTTTATGAATGAAAAACAAAACAGTAGATGTTATCATACCGGCTTACCGGCCGGACGAACGATTTAACAGTTTAATAGAGAAGCTGTCGCAGCAGACGCTTCTTCCGCAGCGAATCCTGGTGATGAACACCGAGAAATCCCTGTGGGAGCAGGCGCCTGTCTGCCGGGCGGCTTTTGAGGCGGGGCACACAGCCGGCGGCGTGCCGCTCACTCTTGTCCATTTACCGCAGGCGGAATTTGACCACGGCGGGACAAGAGACAGGGCGGCGGCGATGTCGCAGGCGGATGTCCTGCTTTTTATGACGCAGGA
>CABRSG010000215.1 GCA_902473545.1 uncultured Lachnospiraceae bacterium
GGGGGAGCCGTTAAATGCGGCGGTGGTGGAAACAAGCACCTCCGGCAGCGTGGTGCCGATGCTGACAATGGTAGCTCCGACCATGATTTCGGACATGCCGAGTTTTTTTGCAACAATGACGGCATTATCCACAAATTTGTCTCCGCCTACACAGATAATGACAAGTCCAAGAATAAACAGTATAACAGGGATAAGCATGGTAGATTCCTCTTTCCTTTTTAATTAAAAAGCCCGCAGGCGTTGTTTGTCCATTATAAAGAGATTCCTGTATTTTGGCAAGGGGATTGCGGAAAAAAATTGTAAAAAGTACACAAAAACAGATGCCAATTTTCTACTGGTATACTAGTAGACGGTTGTGGACAGACCGGGAAGAGATATGTTACACTTATAATATCCAAAAGCAGTAAATATAAATGGAGAAGGAGAACAATGCTATGAAAATGACATTTCGCTGGTACGGCGAGGGACGTGACAACATCACGCTGAAACAGATCAGACAGATTCCGGGTATGTCCGGTCTGATGGGACTTCTGGACGAGAAGGCTGCCGGAGAGGTCTGGGAAGAGGACGAGATCAAGGCTTATATCGATCATGTACACGAGGCAGGTCTTGAGTGTGAGGTTATCGAGAGCGTAAACGTACACGAAGATATCAAGATGGGACTTCCGACAAGAGACAAGTATATCGAAAACTACTGCACGACGATCCGCAATCTTGCAAAATACGGCGTAAAGGTAATCGTTTATAATTTCATGCCGGTATTCGACTGGCTGCGCACAGATCTTGCGCGTGAGATTCCGGAGGATGGTTCCAACAGCCTTTATTTCGATGAAAAAGAGCTTGGCGATATGACGCCGGTTGACATCGTCCGCAAGACGATCGAGGACTGCAACGGATTCTCGCTTCCGGGCTGGGAGCCGGAGCGTCTGGCAGAGCTGGAGACTACGCTGAAACGCTACGAATCCATCTCCGCAGATGATCTGAGAGCAAACTACAAGTATTTCCTGGACGGCATTATTCCGACCTGCGAGGAGTGCGGCGTGGTAATGGCATGTCATCCGGACGATCCGGGCTGGCCGATCTTCGGACTTCCGAGAATCGCTCACAGCCAGGAGGATTATGACAAGATCGTTGCCCTGCATGATTCACCGTGCAACACGCTCTGCCTGTGCACCGGTTCTCTGGGTTCCAACCCGGACAACGACATTCCGGCGATCATCCGTCACTTCGGTGAGATGAACCGCATCGGCTGTCTGCACGTGCGCAACGTAAAATACCTTGGCTACCACAAATTCCGTGAGGCTGCACATCTGTCCAGCGACGGCGACCTTGACCTTTACGAGATCATGAAGGCTGTATACGACACCTGCCCGGATACCTACATCCGTCCGGACCACGGCAGAATGATCTGGGATGAGGTTGGACGTCCGGGATACGGTCTGTATGACCGTGCGCTCGGCGCAACCTACATCAACGGTCTGTGGGAAGCAATCTGCAAGGAAAACAAGAACAAATAAATGCGTCTGCTGGAACGATATCCAAGGGAGACCGGCAGAGAATACGCGCTCCGCGTGATCAAAAATAATATCATCCGGCTGGAGCTTGCGCCGGGAAGCCGCGTCAGCGAGAAAAATCTTGCCGATGAGATGGGGCTTTCCCGGACGCCGGTGCGGGAAGCGCTGATCGAGCTTGCCAGGGGCGGGATTGTGGAAATCTATCCGCAGAGAGGCAGCGTGGTGGCGCTGATCGACTACTCGCTGGTGGAGGAGGCGCGCTTCATGCGAAGCGTTATGGAAAACGCCGTGGTGCGGCTTGTCTGTGAGATGGCGAAACCGGAGGATATCTTAAAGCTTGGAGAAAATCTGAAGCTGCAGGAGTTTTATCTGGACAGCACGGACACCGGGCGTGTGATGGAGCTGGATGACGACTTTCATAAGCTCCTGTTTGATATCGCCCAGAAAAGCCAGAGCTATCTGCTGATGCAGAATCTGACGCTGCATTTCGACCGCGTGCGCAACATGGCGCTCTCGGCGGTGAAGGAGCTGAAAATCGTGCAGGATCATCAGGCCATCGTGGAGGCGATCCGGCAGCATGACGCTGAAAAAGCCGGCGAGCTGATGGAAATTCATCTGTCGCGGTATAAGATTGATGAGGAAGCGATCCGCCGGAAATACGATGTAGAGTATTTTAAATGAGATATGTTAAGTGGGACTGCTTCGGCAGTTCCATTTATTATAGTTACGAAGAAGGAGGATGAAAAATGATCGTACATAATGAAGAAGTACAGGCAGTAAATTGTGAGCCGGGGGTCACCAGAAAGGTTCTGAGCTACTCCGAAGAGCTGATGATGACGGAGATCTCTTTTGAAAAAGGAGCGCGCGGAAATGAGCATAAGCACCCGCACCGACAGATTACTTATGTTGCAAAGGGTGAATTTGAATTCAACATGGACGGGGAAGTTCATGTAGTCAGGCAGGGAGACAGTATTCTGATTCCCGGCGATATGCTGCACGGGGTTCACGCACTGGAGGAAGGAATTCTGGTGGACATTTTCACCCCGATGCGGAAGGATTTCCTGTAGAAAAGGATGATTATTCACGGGAATCGTCAATGGGAACAGAAAGGGCAGGGGGAAGATTTGGAGCGCGAAGGTCTATTCAAAATCGGAGATGTGGCGCGCATGTTTCATTTAAGCGTCGGGACGCTGCGCCATTATGAAAAAATCGGTGTTCTGATGCCGGAGTATGTGGACCGGGAGACTGGCTACCGATACTACAGTACGCGTCAGTTTGAGTGTCTCAATACGATCCGCTACCTGCGCGTCCTGGATATGCCGTTGGAGCAGATCGCCGACTTTCTCCGAAACCGCGATGTGGAGCGTATCCAGGAGCTGCTTCAGCAGCAGAAAGAGACGGTGATCCAGAAACAGCGCAAGCTGCAGATTATTGAACGGAAGATAGATAATCGCCTGCAGCAGCTTGCGGATGCGCTTTCTTCAGAGCTGGATGTCATTCGTATGACAGAAATTCCGCCGCGGCGTATCGCATGGATACGCAATCAGCTTTCCCCAAAGACCTATCTCGATCTGGAGACCTCGATCCGCGAGCTGGAGCAGAATCAGAAGGACGCGGTGGTTTTTCTGGGGAAAGTTGGCGTAGGCATCGGCAGAGAGCGGCTTATGGAGAAAGCATATGAACGCTATGAGATGGTCTTTTTGCTGCTGGATGCGGAGGATGTCTACAACGGTGCGACGGAGGAGCTGCCTGCGGAAACCTGTGTGACGGTGCGCTTTTGCGGCAGCCACAAAGACGCTCCTGCGTATTATCAAAAACTGGACGAATACATGGAAGAAAACGGGCTGCGCGTTGACGGTTTTTCCAAGGAAATCACAATGATCGACGATGGATTTACCGGCGACGCAGAAAAGTTTGTGACAGAAATACAGATTCCGGTGAGGCCGGGGTAATTCCCTGCACTTAATGATTTTGTGCGATATCCCTCAGAAATTCTTTGATAAAGGGCAGTGCTGCGCCCATGGAAACGGCGTCGCTGCGGCATTCTCCGAGAATGATGTAAGAGGTATCGTCGGAGAAGGTGGAGCGCTCCGCCACATACTGTTTCACAGAGAGCATATCCTCCTCTGTGAAGAAGGACGCAATATTTCCGCCAAGGATGACTGTATTTTCCATTACCATATGAAGATTATTGATCAGCATGGACAGATAGCGCAGATATTTGTTCCATTTTTCAAGACAATCGGAATCGCCCTGCTTTTTTCGGGTAAAAAATTCGTCCGGTTCCAGGGAGGAGCCCATGAGGAAGCTGCCGGAGCAATAGCATTCGGCGCAGCCATGCTTTCCGCAGTAGCACTCGGTGCCGTCCGGAACCAGCGTCATGTGCTCGAAGGTGCCGGACTTTCCGGTAAGACCGTTCTGAAATTCACCGCCGATGATGATGGAGCCGCCGAGATGCTGACCGAGCGACAGATAGATAGCATCGCTGATCTGGGGATTTTCCCACAGCTCGCTGACAGAGGCACATTCGGCATCGTGGATAAATTTGCAGGGGATGGAGAAATGGTCGGCAAACGGCCGGATGGATAATCCGGTGCAATGCAGGATTTCTCCGTATGTCACGCAGGAGCCGTCCGGGGACGTAAGCCCTTGTACACCCAGACCGATTCCGAGAAGCTGCTCCTCCGCATACTGATACTTCTGAAGAAATTCTTTTACAGTTCTTTGTAATTTCTCAAAATAATTCGAATCCGGCTGGAAAGTGATCTGATATTTTTCTTTTGCTTCTTTTTTTCCATATAGATTTAAAGCGGTAATGTAAACATTCCGGGCAAGAATCTCGATTCCTACTGCGATTTTGGCGGTGGGAATAATCTGGTAGGCGGCTGCGCGCCGACCGACCGCTGAGGTGAGCTGTCCGGATTTTTGGATCAGGTTATAATCAGTCAATGTAGAAAGATGCTGCGAAACCGTGGGCAGGCTAATGGAAAGCGCGCCGGCGATCGCCTGCTTGGGACATCCCGGATTGTGGTATATATAGTGATAAACGTCTG
>CABRSG010000216.1 GCA_902473545.1 uncultured Lachnospiraceae bacterium
GGAGGCGCCTCCTATGCCGACGGAGGCAGATATGCCGCCGGAACCGGAGGAGACGTACATCATCGGCTGGACGTGGGTGGACGAAGAGGAGTTCCTTACCGAATATGATGGGGAATGGTATTTAAGCCTGCCCGGCGCAGAGCGAGACGATCTGACCGAGGAGCTGCTGGAAGAAATGCTTCCAAAGAAGCTTTGTGTGGAGCTGTCAGATGGTGAAACGGAATACCTGCCTATTACATGGGATTTCTCTCCCTTGTTGGATATTTCTCAGACATATTTTCGTTTGGATGCAGAAATAGAAGAAGGCTATGTTCTGGATGAGGATGTGGACGCGCCCTATGTCCTGCTGGAATACGGCGGCGCGGAGGTATATGCTGGAACATATCCTGGCACCCGTCAGCCCCGAACTGATGATGATCATTTGGAAGATCATACGGTACAGGGCATTACGCCTGCGGGCACCACAGTCAACCTGTTCGACTATGACCCTCAGATTGGCAACCGTGACAACGATGTCCTGCCTGATGGCGCGAGATTCGAGAATTACAGCAAAGGCATCAATGAAAATGCCCTGCTGCTCTTCGGCGGCTCTGCCATGCGTGAAGCCGGCTTTTGGAATCTGGGATCGGGCGCCGGCCGTCCTTGGGGCCAAAACAACGTGAACATGAAGGGCATCGTGAAATCCACATTGGAGGACAATTATCCTTATATTAACCTGGATCAAGCACGTAGTACACTTCAAAATCCGACAGAACCAATAATTACGGAAGATGGTCCTTGGGGTAATCCGGATCGCAAACTTATGGACATCGCTAATCTAAATCATGCGGAATCCGAAAACGCCGGCGTGGACAAGGCCAGAGCACTTTCTGTAAAGCTTCTGAAGGATCGTGGTCTGACAGTAGCGGATGACGGCACGGTCATCGGCGACTGTGAAAAGGCATCTTTGCGCTATCTGTTTGATCCAAATGAATCTACGGATGGTAAAGAATCCCATACAAACGTCACAGGTCTGTTCCAGATAGATGATGATGGCTACTATTATTATGACGCCCGTAAGAATTTCGCTGAATTTAACAAAGTCAATAATAGCTTCACTCTCTACGACGGCCCCGCCGTATGGCGCACGGACGCAGGATATAATCCTGACACAAATGCATTCGATGGTGATATGAGTTTGGGGAACTTCTTCCCCTTTGACAGCGCGTCAAAGGTTTTTGACAGCATTCAGACAAAGGACAAAAATGGGAATGAGACCAATATACTCTCCAGCTCCGAAAAAATTACAAACGTAAGTAATGCTGTTAAAGCGAACCACTATATGGGTATGACCATGCAGGTGGATTTCACCCAGCCGGAAAACGGCAAGCTGAACATGGGCTCCAACGGCAAGCAGGATATGGTCTTCCAATTCTCCGGAGACGATGACGTTTGGGTCTTCATAGATGATGTGCTGGTGCTGGATTTGGGCGGCGTTCACAGCGAGCTGTACGGTACCATCAATTTCAGCACCGGCGAGGTCATCACCGGCCAGAGCTGGCGGACCGGCGGTCTGCCGGACAACCCCGGCAGCGTGGAGCACGATGAGAAAAACACGCTATATGAAATGTTTGTAGCCGCCTTGGGACAGGATAAGGCGGATGCGATGCACTGGGTGGAGAATAACGGAAAAAAGATTTTCCCCACCGGCACCGACCACAGCCTGAAGATGTTTTATCTGGAGCGCGGGAACTACGATTCCAGCCTGCAAATGCGCTTCAACCTCCAGCCCTCCCTCTACCACAGCATTAAAAAGGTAGACCAGAACGGTGACCCGCTGAAAGACGTAGAATTTAAACTGTATGCAGCAACAGCCAACAAGGGCGACAGCACTGATGCTGCCGACTATGAAGTTAACGGCGATGCAATCGGAACACTCACGACTGATACAGACGGAAAAGCGTCTTTTGTCAGAGCGGACGGCTCACCCTTCAGCTTCACGGATCGATATCATTCAGACGGCACGCTTTATTATATCCTGAAAGAAACTAAAACGGCAGGCGGCTACCGAGCTTTGCCCAAAGACATTGTGCTCAAGTTCAATCCGGACACAACCATGTTGGTCGTTGCAAACCGCTACCAGACCGGCGCATACGCCAGTTTCTTTTCCAATATCCGCGAAACGGGTACGATCGCCTACGGTCAATTCAACGAGCAAAGCGGCGATATCGCGTCAAGCAGCACTGCGCTTAGTGCGAACAGTAAAGAAATGGGACTCATTGTCGCCGTTCCTATGCTGCTGGAAAAGAATATGTCCCACGACGAAGTGCCTAACGACGGAAAGTGGCAGGCCCTTTACGGCAGCAATACGGAAGGCTATGGCGCCGTTGCTCCAGCAGCGCGCACTGCCGAAGCGTGGCGCAAAGCCGTTCTCAAGGCGGCGCTGTACCAGGCCAGCGACGAGCGTTGGCCCGAATGGCGCCTTACATACAATCAGGACACCGGAAGGCTGGAGGGACTGTTAGAGGATCTTCCGGGCCGGGCAGACCGCTATGCTCTTAACAACCCAGATGGCGACATGAAAATGGTGTACGGCGTCATCGAGCCAAGAGCGCTGGAGAAGTTTGGGATTGAAGGAGATACATCCGCGGAGCTTTACGATAATCTGGAAGCCTATGTATCCAGTGCAGTCGAAACAGGCGTCCAGAACGGCGAGTCTTCCGAAGCGGTAATCGATGGGATCATAGCGCAGCTGGACATCACAGGGGATCGCTTTGAAGAGCGCGATTTCTCCTTCCTGAACACCGATCAGTTCCAGCGAGAGTTCCGCTCGACCATCTATATCCCCAACGAGCGCCGGGAGCTGCGCGTACAGAAAGTGGACGAGGACGGCAAGGGCATTAACGGAGTGGAATTCACTCTGACTGCTGAGGACGGTTCGACCGTAACCGGCATTACCGCAAACGTAAACGGACAGGACGGCATGCTGATCTTCAGACCGGATGCGCCAAAGGATACGAATGGCTACGCCCAGACGGCGTGGGGAGAAGTAGATTCCAGGTATACGCTCACAGAGACGAGAACGCCGGATGGATATAAACGAAACGAGACGGAGATCCCTGTCATTGTGGGCATCTATTCGATTTACGCCGACGCAGGCACAAAAGATGACGGCGTCACCGTTATGGCCGGCGTTGGTAAGCTGATGCAGACCATGACAAAGTATGCGGCGGATGATATGGTCAATATCACGCTGCGGGACATTACCGCGATTGCCCAGACACAGGCCGCCGGGCAGTTCCAGATGGGCGGCTGGGAGGATGAGCTTCTTGCGGGAACTGAGATTCCCCGCAGCATGAATCTGCACTACGGCAAGAACGCAGTGGTGGATTATGGCCTGCATGATGAGGACGGCGGGAAGATCATCTATCCGTTCTTTACCACAGATGAGGGCTTTTTGCGGACTCGGGTTGAACAGAATACGGATGCACTGGAAAAGAAACTGTATGAAGGCAGCAGCAACACCGCCAACTGGGACAATTTGCGCGGAAGGGATCTTACCAGCCTGTTCAGCCTGCTGAATACCGTAGTTGTTACTGACCAAAAGACTGTGCCGGATGATACCGGAAAGCTGCGGATCAGCAAGACCGTATCCGGGGAAATCTTGCCCGATGACTATACCCACAACTTCACTTTCGAAGTCTCTTTAAAGAATGCCGATGGCACGGCGCTGGCTGGGGAGTACTATTACTACGGCGAGCAGCGTGCCGGCTATATCAGTGACGGCGGAACACTTTCCCTGCGGCATGACGAAGCGCTGACGGTTCTCGGCCTGCCTGCCGGTAAGCAGTGGAAAATTACAGAAAAAGCGGAGGACGAATGGTCAATCGTGCCGAAATCCGGCACCATCAGCGGTGAGATTACGAAGCATGAAACAGCCTATGCAGCGTTCACGAATTACAAGGGAGATGGAAGCCTGACCGTCTCCAAAACCGTGGCGGGCAACGCCGGGGAAACGGATAAGGAATTCCACTTCACCGTGACCCTCGGCGATACGACTGTCGTCGGCAAGTATGGCGGCATGACCTTTACCGGCGGTAAAGCCACCTTTACGCTGAAACACAACGAGAGCAAGACGGCAACTGGTCTTCCGGCTGGTATCACCTACACGGTGGCTGAGGATGATTATTCTGATGACGGCTATGTGACAACCAAGACTGGCGATACAGGAACGATTGCAAAAGATGGTACATCTACAGCAGTGTTTACGAACACCAAGGATGTAACGCCGATTGACCCGGATCCTGATGATTCCAGCCTTACAGTGAAAAAAGAGTGGATACTGGATGACGGGGGTAAGGCGACGGATTCTGTAACGGTTGTCCTGTTGAGAGATGGCAAAGAATATGAGAAAGTCGAACTAAGCGACCGAAATAACTGGACATTCACTTGGACTGGACTCAGCGACAGGTATACTTGGACAGCAGCCGAAGCGGATGTTCCGGACGGCTTCACCTCCACCGTGGATAAGAACGGTCTGACCTTTACCATCACAAACGATGATGAACCCTCTGACCCGGACAA
>CABRSG010000217.1 GCA_902473545.1 uncultured Lachnospiraceae bacterium
CCTGTGAGTGCGGCAGGCACGACCGTGAAGGTGTCTGTCAAAGGAAAGCTGGATTATGAGAAAGCATACCAGGCGCTGACTTATACGAACCAGATCCGTGCAAAGGCGGGCGCCAGTGCGCTTAAAATGGATAAGGACTTAATGAACGCAGCTATGCAGCGGGCGGCGGAGATTTCTTTGCTGTTTTCGCACAACAGACCGGACGGTACGGATTGCTTTTCGGCTTCTTCAAAGATGGATGGGGAGAATATCGCAGCCGGGCAGGTGAGCGCGTCAGCGGTGACAACATCATGGAAAAATTCCTCCGGACATTACGCGAACATGGTGAATAAAAACTACAGGAGCATAGGTATCGGCTGCTTTAACTGCGACGGTACACTGTACTGGGTACAGTGCTTTGGAACGGGAAGCGCGTCGACGGTCACGAAGCCGGCGAATAAGAGCGCAGTGATGAGGATCAATCTCCACAAGTATTATATACAGGATGCCAGAAATCTGTTTATCACCGGAGTTTCCGGCAGCTCAGCGAATGCGCTGACACTTGCGAAAGGGAAGACAAGCACGCTCACCCTGCTGTTTTACAGCGGCGACGGCATCAAGCCGACCGCGCTTGAGTGGAAGGATTTCCGGCTGAAAAGCGACAAACCGGCGGTTCTGGCGGTAAATAGCGCCGGTCAGCTACAGGCGCTGAAGGCAGGAACGGCAGACGTTACGCTCACACACCCGGACTATGCGGGGTGGAGCTGTAAGATGACTTTCAAGATCAGTGATTCCAACGCGCGCAGTCTGATCTTAAATGCCAACGGCGGATCGCTCTCAAAGACGGCAAGCGTGAAGACGCAGAAACGCACCGTTACTTACAATAAGAAATACGGAACGCTGCCGACGCCGGTGCGCAAGGGCTATACCTTCAAGGGCTGGTATACGGCGAAATCCGGCGGCAGCAAGGTGACGTCCGCTTCGACGGTAAAGATCACGAGGGGCAAGACGCAGACGCTTTATGCGCGCTGGTCAAAGATTACCGTAAAAAAAGCGGCAATTACAAACCTTTCCACAAAATCCGGCAGCCTGACGGTGAAGTGGACAAAGGTTTCCGGTGCGAAGGGCTATGAGGTATCCGCGTCGACGAACAAAAAATTTACTTCCGGTACGACGAAAAAAGGAAACGCTGTGGGCGGCAGCAAGATATCCGGCATGTTTAAAAATATGAAAAAGAAGACAACCTATTACGTGAGGGTGAGAGCATACAAAACAGATGCGCTTGGAAATAAAATTTACGGAAGCTACAGCACGGTGAAAACCATCAAGGTGAAATAGGCGGATGTTTTGCAGGAAAGACATTCCGGTGCCTTGCAATTTCCGACAGTTTGTCATACAATCAAATAGAGGTTTTGAATAAAAGAAAAGAGGTTTTTAAAAATGTCAGAAAAATCATGCAGCAGCGCATCCAGCTGCACAAAAGAGAGCTGTGAGGGATGTCCGAGCAAGCAGAATCCGCAGAGCTTTCAGGTAGACGCGAATGCATATTCCGAGATCAGGCACGTGATTGGCGTGGTGAGCGGCAAAGGCGGTGTGGGCAAGTCTATGGTGACGGCTTCCATGGCGAATGCACTGGCGGCAAAGGGCTACCGCGTGGGTATTCTGGACGCCGACATTACAGGCCCGTCCATCCCGAAGATGTACGGACTTCGCGGACCGGCCACCGCGGATGACGAGGGTATTTATCCGATGATCACCGAGAATGATATCAAGGTGATTTCCATCAATCTGATGATGCCGGATGAGGAGTCTCCGGTCATCTGGAGAGGTCCGGTGATCGCGGGCGTCGTGAAACAGTTCTGGAGCGATGTGATCTGGGGCGAGTTGGATTATCTTCTGGTCGATATGCCGCCGGGAACCGGCGATGTGCCGCTGACTGTTTTCCAGTCTCTGCCGGTCGAGGGTATTGTGATCGTTTCCTCACCGCAGGAGCTTGTGCAGATGATCGTAAAAAAGGCTTACAACATGGCGAAAACCATGAATATTCCGGTGCTCGGCATCGTGGAAAATTACAGCTGGCTTGCATGTCCGGACTGCGGAAAGAAAATTTCCGTGTTTGGGGAAAGCCATATCGATGAAATTGCGGAGGGCATGGGTTTGAAGGTACTCGGCAAGATGCCGATCGATCCGCAGTTTGCCGCACTGGCGGACGGAAAATTTGCAG
Source organism: uncultured Lachnospiraceae bacterium (assembly GCA_902473545.1). Taxonomy (GTDB): domain Bacteria; phylum Bacillota; class Clostridia; order Lachnospirales; family Lachnospiraceae; genus Marvinbryantia. Next base: position 2,204 of record CABRSG010000217.1, read on the forward strand.
GTGCGCAGAATCCGTACCTGGAGGAAGCGTACAAAGCGCTTACGGCGGTTTATAAAAAATAAATACTGTATTTGCAGTTATAGAGAACGTTTGCATTTATCACAGCAGAAGATATTGCAGGGCAGTACCTTCTGCTGTTTTGCTATTATACCGGTCCTTTGGGGTATGGAAAATCAGAAGATACATGTGACAGAAAGGAAGGCGCCGGGAACCGGGTGAAGGAGGGAACAAGTATGAATATTACACGGAAGCGATTGTGGAAATCGGTACTGCAGGCAGTGAAGGTGGCGGTAGGGAGCAGCTTTGCTATCTGGCTTGCGCGGGCGCTGGGACTTTCGTTTGCGGCATCTGCGGGCACGATCGCAATGCTCACCATTATCACGACCAAATGGGAAACCGTTCGGCTGTCCGGGTTCCGTATCCTCACGTTTGTGATCGCGGTGTTTATCGCCTGGATTACGATTTCGCGGCTGCATAGCGAATGGCTGGCATATGGTATCTTTATGCTTGTCATGACGCTTCTGTGCGATATTTTCGGGTGGATGGCTGCGCTCTCGGTAAACGCGGTGATCGGCACGCATTTTCTGGAGACGCAGGACTTTACGGCGGAGGCGATCCGAAACGAATTCTGTCTGCTTTTGATCGGTATTTCCATTGCGCTCATTTTAAATCTTTTTCATAATAACAGGGTGCGGAAAAAGGATCTTATCCAGAATATGCGTTATGTCGAGAACAGGCTGCAGATGATCATGGGGGAGATCGCTGCCTATCTTTCCTGCCGGGAGATGGAGCGCAATGTCTGGGAGGACATCATCTGGCTGGAGGATCAGCTGCGCGAATTTATCCGCGATGCCCATGAGTACCAGGACAACACCTTCCATTCTCATCCGGGTTATTATATCGACTACTTTGAGATGCGGCTGCAGCAGTGCGGTGTGCTGCACAACCTGCATTACGAGATGAAAAAAATCCGCAATATGCCCGTGCAGGCGCGGGTGATCGCGGAGTTTGTGCTGGATACGGCGGACTATGTGATTGAAAAAAATGTTCCTACCGTGCAGATACAGAAGCTGGACGACATCTTTCTGGCAATGAAGGATGAGCCGCTTCCGGTGACGCGGGAGGAGTTTGAGAGCCGCGCGCTGCTATATCATATCCTTATGGATCTGGAGGAGTTTCTTGTATTCAAAAAGCGCTTCGTGGAAGGGATGGACGAGACGCAGAGAAAGCTTTACTGGGAGAGCAACCAGGTATAGAAACTTATAGTTCTATATATTGCAGCACATGCGACACATACTGAGGATCTCCATACGTCTCCCATCCAAGCTCCGCTTTCATCTTTTCGGAAAATTCAAAGGCGTTTTCCTCGGAGTAGCCGCCGTAGTTGGCGATCGCCCATCCTGCGTAGTCGTTGCCGAAGTTGTATTCCTGCAGGGCGAGTTTCAGTGCGTTTGTGTCGGATATGCTCTTGCATTCTGCCTGTTCGAGGCAGTAGGCGAAGGTCTCGACGCCCACCCGGATGGAGTAGGCGGTGTCGGCGATGCTGCCCGGCGTATTATCATATTCCGTGTTGAACGGGCTTTCCGAGCACTGAAAAATATCGGTGCCCTGCCCGGAGCTTTCCTGCTGCATCAGCGCGAGCAGCAGCGAGGAGTATTCGGAGATGCCGAATTCTTTGCACTGACTGGCAACGGCATCAGAATACTGCAGGACGTCGGAGTTGACGCCTACAAGCTTGCCGCGGTTTACTGCGCGGTGTGAAAAACGCGGCAAAATGAACGCTACGAAAACGATCACGATGACAGACAATGCCGCACATCCGAGAATGATGCGCTGTCTTGCCACCTCCTGCCTGCGCAGCTCGGAGGCAGTGAGGGAGGCTATTTCCCGTCTGCTGCGTGCTCTGCGGTGCGAAGTCCCGTTACCTGCTTCACGTGAGGATTTCCTTCCCTGGTGTTTTTTTTCGGTGTTTTTGTCGGCTTTTGCAATTTTTTTAACAGCCGTTTTCTTTTGTGTACTCATAAATCTTCCTTTTCAAGAAGAAACGACCCGGCTTCTGAGTTTTTCATTTTCAGCAGGGTGGTTTCTGCAAAATCTATGTAAATTTAAGTTGTATTTTCTTTTTATAGTTATTATAATCGAAGAGGAAGCTGCTGTAAACGAAAGGTTTTCTTAACTTCGCTCCGGCAGGATTCCGCCCGATGTTCAAAAATAATCAAGGGGGATATACCTATGAAGCAGAATCAGATGGCAGAAATGCTGGAGAAAAGCAGTGTAAAGGAATTATTTGCCGACCTATACGGACAGGACAACATAAAGAAGAACATGCAGCGCTACTGCGAGCTTGCGGC
>CABRSG010000218.1 GCA_902473545.1 uncultured Lachnospiraceae bacterium
TCTCGATTTCGCTCGTAAACTCGCTACATCTCAATGACCGGGCTTTGCCCTATAAGTCCAAGTTTGCTGGAACCTGCGTGTATGTAAGCATACGCAGATTCAGTGACCGGCGCTCAACGAGCCGTGCTGTCATCTCGATTTCGCTCGTAAACTCGCTACATCTCAATGACCGGGCTTTGCCCTATAAAATGTGCACAGAAAACATCTGCTTACGTGCAAGCACGACGCATCTGTTTCTGCACACATTTTGCACGGCTCTACTTGCGCATGTTTGCGAATTTGGTGTATTGCGGGAGCCAGGCGAGCTCGATGGTGCCGATGGCGCCGTTTCTCTGCTTGGCGATGATGATTTCCGCTACGTTTGGTTTGGCGGTGTCTTTGTTGTAGTAGTCGTCACGATAGATGAACATTACGACGTCGGCGTCCTGCTCAATGGCGCCGGATTCCCGCAGGTCGGAGAGCATGGGACGATGGTCGGGACGCTGCTCGACGGCGCGGGAGAGCTGCGACAGTGCGACGACGGGAACGTTCAGCTCACGCGCAACGGCTTTGAGGGAGCGGGAAATATCGGAAATTTCCTGCTGCCTGGATTCGGAGCGCTTGCTGCCCGTCATAAGCTGTAAATAGTCTATGATGATGATTCCAAGATTATGCTCCAGCTTGTATTTTCGGCACTTGCTGCGCAATTCCATGACGGAGATACCGGGAGTGTCGTCGATGATGAGGTTGGATTGTCCGATCACACCGGCGCCTTCGATCAATTTTGCCCAGTCCTCGTCGGAGAGGTTTCCGGTACGGATGGACTGCGAATCGACGCGGGATTCGAGGGAGAGCAGTCGATTGACGAGCTGCTCCTTCGACATTTCCAGACTGAATACGGCGACCGTCACATTTTCGCGGAATGCCATATGCTGAGCGATGTTGAGCACCAGCGCCGTTTTTCCCATGGAAGGACGCGCTGCCACCAGGATCAGATCGGACGGCTGGAATCCGGCTGTCTTATAATCGAGATCAATAAATCCGGTTGGAATACCGGTAACATTTCCCTTCGTTTTTGAGGCAAGCTCAATCTTGTCCAGCGCGTTCAGAACAACCTCCTTGATGGGCACAAAATCTCCTGAGGTGTTTTGCTGGACGATATCAAAAATACGTTTTTCTGTGTCGGCAAGAATATCTTCAGTCGCTTCCTTGCCTGCGTAACAGGTGTTCGCGATTTCCTCAACTGTACGGATCAGGCGGCGAAGTGTCGCTTTTTCGCGCACGATGTTTGCGTAGTGGCGCACATTGGTGGAAGTATAGAACGTATCCAGCAAATCCCTGGCGAATTCCAGACCGGATATTTCCGGGGGAACATCCTTTTGCAGCAGACGATCCTGCAGCGTGACAAGGTCGACCGGTTTTCCTTCATTATAAAGCTCCACCATCGCATCAAAAAGAACGCCGAACTGCTTTTGGTAAAAATCATCGCTGGTGATAATTTCTGATGCGGTGAGGATGGCCTCCGTATCCATTATCATAGAGCCGATGACCGACTGTTCCGCCTCCGGGCTGTGCGGCATGACACGCTTGATCAGAGATTCTTCCATAATAATTTATCCTTTTATGCTTCTTTGACAGTTACCTTCAATTCGGCAGTCACCTGCGGGTGCAGCTTCACCGAAACAGAAGTGGTGCCGAGCGCTTTGATCGGGGAGGCAAGCTGGATTTTCTTTTTGTCGATATCCAGGTTATGCTGAGTCTTTGCCGCCTCTGCGATTTCCTTTGAGGACACGGAACCGAAGGTCTTTCCGCCTTCGCCCACCTTAATCGCAACGACCACTTCCGTTTTCGCAAGTACCTCTCCAAACGCTTTTGCGGCGTCAAGCTGCTCCTGCGCTATCTTTGCCTGGTTTGCCTTCTGAAGCTTCAGGTCATTCATATTTTTTGCAGTTGCCTCTATACCGAGCTTTTTCGGGAAGAGCATGTTGCGCGCGTAGCCATCGCTTACGTTTACGGTATCGCCCTTTTTGCCAAGTGTTTTTACATCCTGTAATAAAATTACTTTCATGATTATTTCCTCCTTAAATTGCGCCTTCGCCTTTCATGGTCTGAAGGGTTTCTTTCAGTGCATCTACTGCCTGCTCCGGCGTCACATCTCTTAGCTGTGCTCCGGCGATATTCATGTGACCGCCGCCGCCCATACGCTCCATGATGATCTGCACATTCACTTCATCAATAGAACGGGCGCTGATATAAATCTGGTTATTATAAGCTGTCAGAACAAAGGAAGCCTTTACTCCGGTAATATTCAGCAGCTCGTTTGCAGCCTGGGCGCCTACCGTGGTCGGGCTGTCAAGCCCGGCGGACGGAAGAATGCTGATCGCATAGTTGTCCAGGTACAGCTCGGCGTGACGTACCGCCTCCGCGCGCGCTTTGTAGGACGTCATGTCGTTGCGCATCATTTTTCGAACCTTGGTGACATCGGCGCCGCAGCGGCGCAGGTAGGCGGCTGCTTCGAACGTGCGCACGCCCGTCTTTGCCACAAAATTGTTGGTGTCCACAATAATTCCGGCATACAGACAATCCGCCTCGATGTTGGTGAGCTTAACGCCGTCGTCAAAATACTGCAGGATTTCCGCCACCATTTCGCAGGCGGAGGACGCGTACGGCTCGATGTAGGAGAGCGTCGCGTTTTTGATCACCTCGCTGCTCTGACGGTGATGGTCGAGTACGGCGATCGTGTGGGAGCGCTCCAGAAGCTCCGGGTACTCTGAGTTGCTCGGACGGTTGGTGTCAACGACAACCAGAAGCGTATCGTTGTCAACCAGCTCGTCGGCGTCGCGGTGGTTGATAAACATGTCTGACTCGTATTCCCTGTTCTCACGGAACAGGTTTAAATACGGGCGTATGGACGTACTGTTTTCGTCAATCAGAATATAAGCGCGCTTGCCGAGCACCCGCGCCGCCCGATAGATGCCGACGGCAGCGCCGAAGGTGTCGATGTCCGTCACCTTATGTCCCATGATGATGACGTCGTCGCGCGTACTGATAAACTCACGCAGCGCCTGCGCCTTCACACGCGCTTTCACGCGGGTATTCTTTTCCATCTGCTGGGATTTGCCGCCATAGTAGGAGATGCCGTCCGGCGTTTTCACAACCGCCTGATCGCCTCCGCGTCCGAGGGCAAGATCGATAGCAGCGCGTGAAAACTCATAGGTCTCAACATAGGTGGAGCCGTTTGAGCCGATGCCAATACTCAAGGTAAGCCGCATATCGTTGCCGATGTTGAGCGTCTTGATGTCCTCCAGCAGTGAAAAACGGTTTGCCTTCAGAATATCAAGGTACTTCTGCTTCATTATAATATAGTATTTATCTTTTTCAAGCTTCTTCATGATGCCGTGATGATTGCTGATAAATTTGTCGATCTTCCGGTCGACCAGGGCAAGCAGAAGCGAGCGGCGCACATCGTCCGTGCTGTCCAGCACCTCGTCGTAGTTGTCGATGTAGATCAGACCGACCACCAGACGCTGCTCTTCGTTGGCGCGGAGCGCTTTTTTCAGCTCCGTGTTGTCAAAAATATAGATCGTGTGCAGATAGCACTGCTCCTCCGGGATGGACATCAGATCGGTGGAAGCGTGCCATTCGTCGATGCGGATACGCTTCAGCTCGGCGCGGTAATCGCGGTCGTTCATGGAGAACTCAAAGCTGACCGGTTCGCGTGATTCCGGGAACTTATCGACCGTAATTTCCGGGATCAGATTGGTGATGCTTTTGTGGTAGCGGTTGCTCTTTTCCAGCATCATGCGCATATGCTGATTCATCCAGATGATTTTTCCGTCTGTGTCGAGTACTCCGTAGGGAATGGAAAATTCATCTAGCATTTGTTTCTGCACCTGCCCGTACTGGGCCGCAAAGGAGACAAGGTCTGTCATCACCTTTGGTTTATATACAAACACCAGCACGATCACCACCGCGATATAGCACAGTGTGAAAATCACGGCGACAATCCCTGCCTTGAGATCCATGAAGCATATGATAAATGATAAGATGCAGAACAGAACCGCCGTCACCGCTGGCCATGCCAGATAGGGGCGCAGTCTTCCGCTGTATTTTGCTTTTGATTTTGGCATAATCGTTCCTCGCTGTAAAAGGTAATTGTTATGAAATACACTATACCACATTTTTGCCAAAGAAAAAAGATTATTTTGTGTTACCAATGGATTTGCGAAGGTTACTGCGAACGGAGTAACTATTTTGTTGTGTAATACAGCTTCAGATATTTTTCCAGAACCGGAAACGGTGCCGGACCAATCTGCAGAATTTGTTTATAAAAATCCTTCAATTCAAAAACATCCGGCCAGCTTTCTGCACAATAGCTGCGCAGATCCAGAAAGCTCAGATATCCGAGGTAATATTTCAGATAATTAGCGGGCGCTTCTATAATAGCATCAAAAATAGCATCGGCACTGTCCGGGTTTGCAAAGCCGAGGCTCTGCAGAAAAGCGGCGGTCTGTTCGCGCGTGTAGCCGCGGTAATGGATGCAGA
>CABRSG010000219.1 GCA_902473545.1 uncultured Lachnospiraceae bacterium
GAGTGGCTGCAGACCTGCTGCGATGCGTTCGCTGAGCAGCATCCGGAGTATGACATTCACTTTGTTTACGGCGTGGCGGATGAGGCGACGGCGGCAGCGACAGTAGCGCAGGACCCAGAGGCGAGCGCGGATGTGTTTATGTTTGCAAACGACAACCTCACTGTGCTGACGGACGCCAAGGCAATCGCAAAATTCGGCGGCATCTATGAGGAGCAGGTGCTCTCGACCAACTCGGAAACCGTAACGGATTCCATCACGGCGGACGGGTATCTGTACGGGGTGCCGTTCACCACAAATACCTGGTACATGTATTATGACAAGCGTGTATTTTCCGAGGAAGACGTGAAAAATCTCGATACGATGCTGGAGAAGGGCGTGGTGTCCTTCCCGTTTACAAACTCCTGGTATCTGCCGTCCTTTTATGTGGGCAACGGATGTACGTTGTTTGAGGATGGAACCGTGGAGGAGGCAGGCGTGGATTTCGCCGGGAATAAGGCGGTGGATGTGACAAATTATCTGATCGACCTGCTGGCGAACCCGAATTTCGTGGTGGATGCCGACGGCTCCGGCATGGCGGGACTGCGTGACGGCAGTATCAACGCGATGTTTACCGGTTCCTGGGACGCAGGAAGTATCCGGAAAATTCTCGGTGACGATATGGGTGTCACCTGCCTTCCGACCTACACCTTAAACGGAGAAGAAAAGCAGATGATGGCATACGCCGGTTCCAAGGCGATTGCGGTCAACGCCACCTCCGACAACATGGTTGCGGCAATCCAGCTCGCGGTTTACTTAGGCTCCGCTGAGGCGCAGAAGCTGCACTATGAGCTGCGCAACGTGGTTCCGTGCAACACGGAGCTTCTGCAGGACGAGGAGATTGCTTCCGATATGCTGGTGAGGGCGCAGAACGATACCTTTGATTACACCTCGATTCTTCAGCCGTTCGTAGGCGCAATGTCGAACTGCTGGACGCCGGTGGAAAATATGGGTAAGGGTATCCGTAACAAGACCGTCACCCACGAAAATGCGGCGGAACAGACACAGGGTATGAACGACGCGATGAACAGCAACGGAATTTAAAGGAATGAGAAGGAAAGAGGTATAAAAATGGGATTATTTAAGAAAAAAGTAAACGAGTTCCCCACACCCTATACCGTGACCGCGGCGGTGACGAAGGGCGGCACCGGGACAAAACTTTCTATGCTGGTCATGGGTCTGGGTAATATGATGCATAAGCAGGTTTTAAAGGGACTGCTGTTTCTGGCGATAGAAGCGGCCTATCTTGTATTTATGTTCACAAACGGATTCCATTGTCTTGCAATGCTTCCGGGACTTGGCTCGGTGGAGCAGGAGGAGGTCTGGAACGAGGCGCTGCAGATCTACGAGTACACGCAGGGCGACAATTCCGTACTGATCCTGCTGTACGGCGTAGCCACGATCCTGCTGACGCTTCTGATGGTCTATATCTGGCGCGAAACCTTAAAGAGCGCATATTATGTGGAGTGCCTGGACAAGGCGGGCAGGCATATAAACACCTTCAAAGAGGATTTAAAGACGCTGCTCCATGAGAACGTACATAAGCTGCTGATGACGCCGTCGCTGACCTTTATCTTCGGACTGACGGTGCTGCCGCTGATTTTCATGATCTGCATGGCGTTTACCAACTACAGCAAGCTTGACAATCATCTCGTGCTGTTTGACTGGGTGGGACTGGAAAACTTCCGGACGCTGTTTGATTCGAGCAGTATTCTTGGAAGCACCTTCTGGAGCGTGCTTGCATGGACGCTTGTGTGGGCATTCTTTGCAACCTTTACGAACTACATTTTCGGCATGATCCTTGCGCTGGTGATCAACCGTGACGGTACAAGGGCGAAGGGCTTTTGGCGTTTCTGCTTCGTGCTCTCCTGTGCGGTGCCGTCCTTTGTATCGTTGCTGATTATGCGCACTATGCTCCAGCCGAACGGCGCAGTCAATGTGCTTCTCAGAAACCTTGGATGGATCGCAGCGGACAGCTCGCTTCCGTTTTTCACGGATCCGACCTGGGCGCGCGTGACTGTTATCGTGATCAACATCTGGGTGGGCGTCCCCTACACGCTGCTGCAGCTCACAGGCGTGCTGCAGAACATTCCGAAGGAGCTTTATGAGGCGGCGAGAGTGGACGGTGCCAATGCGGTTCAGATTTTTGGCAAGATTACGCTGCCGTATATGCTGTACATTACCACGCCGTATCTGATCGCAACCTTCACGGGCAATGTAAATAATTTCAACATTATTTATCTGCTCTCCGGCGGCGACCCGGTGACGAACCTGGCGTCCACCGCGGGAAGCACAGACCTGCTGGTAACCTGGCTCTACAAGCTGACGATTGATAAGCAATATTATAATGTAGGTGCAGTCATTGGTATTCTTACATTTGTGATACTTGCGATTGGCGCACTGCTGACTTACCGCAACAGTAAGTCCTACAAGGAAGAGGGAGGATTTTAGAGATGGTTGCAAAACATACATCTGCAAAACGCAAGAAGTTTATCAATAATACGATCGTGCACATTTCACTGGCGATTTTGGCAGTGATCTGGGTATTCCCGATCGCCTGGGTGGTGCTGACAAGCTTTCGCGCGGAGAAGGGCTCGTATGTGTCGACCTTCCTTCCGCAGAGCTACACGCTGGCGAACTACGCCCGCCTGTTTACGGATACGACGCTTTTGAATTTCCCGAAAATGTTTGGGAACACGCTGATCATCGCGATCTGCTCCTGTATCCTCTCTACGTTTTATGTGCTGTCCGTGTCGTATTGCCTGTCCAGGCTGCGCTTTAAAATGAGAAAGCCGTACATGAATATGGCAATGATTCTCGGGCTGTTTCCGGGCTTTATGTCTATGGTTGCCGTGTACTTTATCTTAAAAGCGCTGGGACTTTCCGAGGGTGGTCTGATCCGCCTTGCCCTCATCCTCTGCTATTCGGGCGGTGCCGGTCTGGGCTTCCAGATTGCAAAGGGTTTTTTTGACACCATCCCGCTGTCCATCGACGAGGCGGCGCTGATTGACGGCTGCACCCGCTGGCAGATTTTTACGAAAATGACGCTGCCGCTGAGTAAACCGGTGATCGTCTACACCGTTCTGACAGCGTTTATCGGACCGTGGGTGGACTTTATCTTTGCGAAGGTTATCTGCCGTGCAAACGCCGATTACTACACTGTTGCGATTGGTCTGTGGCGGATGCTGGAAAAAGAATATATTGATAGCTGGTATACCTGCTTCGCAGCTGGCGCGGTGCTGATTTCCATTCCGATCGCTGCACTGTTCATGTTCCTCCAGAGATATTATGTGGATGGAATGTCCGGTGCGGTCAAGGGATAAAACAATAGAAAGAACGGGGGTATTGCGGCAAAATCGCTGCGGTATCCCTGTTTTTGGGGAAAAGAAATGTATAAAAATTATGTGTTTGATCTGTATGGAACTCTTGTGGACATCCATACCGATGAAGAGAAAAAAGAAGTCTGGGAAAAATTAAGTCTCTTTTACGGCTACTACGGCGCACGCTATACACCAAAAGAGCTGTATGAGGCATATAAAAGTCTTGTGAAGGATGCGGAAAATGCGGGCGGCAGTCACGAGGCGTACCCGGAAATCCGGATAGAGACGGTGTTTGCAAAGCTCTTTGAAGAAAAGGGCGTGCAGCCCGGAGATGCCCTGGCGCTTTATGCCGGACAGTTTTTTCGTGCGCTTACCACAGAGTACGTTCGGCTCTATGAGGGCGCTGCCGGGCTGCTGGAGGGACTGCGCGGGCAGGGAAAAAAGGTGTATTTGCTGTCGAACGCCCAGCGCATTTTTACGGAGTATGAGCTGCAGATGCTGGACATTGCCCGTTGTTTTGACGGGATACTGATTTCCTCGGATTTCGGCGTGAAAAAGCCGGATCAGAAATTTTTTGAGATTCTGCTGAAAAAATATGTGCTCAATCCGCGGGAATGCATTATGATAGGAAATGACCGGTATTCGGATATTGCCGGTGCCAGGGGCGTTGGAATGGACACTTATTATATCCATTCCAACATTTCGCCGGTGACAGACGGAGAGATTTCTGCGACTTATGTGCAGAAGGAGATGGATCTGAAAGAGACAGCCAGGAGACTGGGAATCAAAAAAACGGAAAAAGGAATCGTGTTTGATGAAGAGTGCAAGAGAATGGAAGCAATACTATACAACACAGGAATTTCAGAGGGATTACACGTATGAAGGACATGACCTCGGCGTCTCCTGCAGCGGGGAGGGAACATCATTTCTTCTTTGGAGTCCCTGCGCGGAGGCAGTGACGCTGCATTTCTATGAAAACGGAAGCGAAGGGGAGGCATATGAAAGCCTGCCGTTGACAAGAGAGGAAAAGGGCGTCTGGGCGTACCGCACGGCCAGAGACCTTCACGGTGTTTATTACGATTTCGACGTGACGGTTGAGGGCGAAACGCGGAGGACGGCGGATCCTTATGCAAAAGCGTGCGGGGTCAAC
>CABRSG010000220.1 GCA_902473545.1 uncultured Lachnospiraceae bacterium
AAGCCATTTGCCGTAGGTGACATAGCCAACTGCCAGAATGACTACGCCTACGATTAACAATAATGCTGCATTCATGAATCACACACTCCTTTTCTTTTTTCCTTTCATGAATATATTTTTCATTAATTTCGCGTTTGTCCTGCCGCTGCGGTTTGTCGGAAAATCCGCTGCGCCCCGGCGGACGAGCACGGTGTGGAAATCCATCCAGCCGTGCAGCGAAAAATGAAAACTTTTGTAAAGCCTGCACTTTTTCAGAAGCTTTTCCGCCTCCGGCGTGCAAGTGTCGCAGAGAAAAACTGCGGTAATATAGGTGTACATATGACCGGGCTTCGGGTCGATCAGCGACATTCCCCGGTCATAGGCGAGCTTCTCGCAGGAGCGGTACACCTCCTCGTTAAGCTCCGGAACGGAAAATATGTAAACATGCTCGTTGGAATCGGCGCTCCACAGCTCGGCTTTTTTCAGAAGAACGTATTTCGCGGTGCGCACATTAAAGTGACAGACAGCGGCAAGAGGAAGCGCAGAGCTTTCCGCGCGCTCAATATCAAAATATCCGCTGTATGCGTCGAGCAGCTTTTCCAGCATTTCTTCTCTTGTCAGATCCGGCGCCATGTTATCTCTCCTTTTCTGATGAAATGGGCTGTGCAAAAAGAAAAGCCCGGAGGATAGTCCCGGACTGCTTTGCAGGGACCTCTTTGTCCAAAAAATAAACAAACCATAAAATAATAAAAAATCTATAAAAATAGACTTAAGAAAATATAGCACATTTTGTCGCAAAATGCAATCCATTGACGCGTTAATTGATAAAAGTTTCAATAAATGTAATAATTTTGTAATAGAGAAGGAATCGGGACTGTCACATAATTTCGTAATGGGAATGCCGCGGGATTATGCAAAATCATACGGCTTTTGTGTGCGTACTGCCTGCCGCCTCTGTGGAAAAAAAAAGAAGTGTTTAAAGATGCACGGATGTGGGAAAAATAAACAATGAGGAGCGCAAAAAGCCGCAGCAAAGGAATTTTGGGGCTGTTGACAAAATCTGGCTGTTGTGACATAATGTAGCAGATCTAAAAAGAAATCATAGAGAGAGGTGCAGATGATGATGTCAGAAAGAAAAATCAGACTGAGTCAGATGAAGGAAGTCAAGGAATTTGTGTCAGTAGCCGGGAAATGTGATTTTGATATAGATGTATATTACAATCGTATTACGATTGACGCAAAATCTATCATGGGAGTTCTGAGTCTGGATCTGTCGCAGGTACTTACTGTGAAATACGGGGGTAAAGACGCGCAGCTTGAGGATGTGCTGAGCAAATACGCTGCCGCGTAAAATGAGAAAGATGAGAAGCTGCTGCCTGAGCAAGTGATATGCCGGGCGCGGCTTTTTTGCTGCCATGCATCCGAAGGGAGCTGCCGGGGTGATGAGTGTGCTGCGGCTTTTAGCGTAGTATCACGCGAAACGGCGTGCCGCATCCGCGACAGCGGAAATGGTGCTGTGGTCGGTAAAATCCACCTTCCTGCCGTAGGTTTTCAGAAACTCCCGATCCTCTGCGCGCAGCGTTTCTTTCCTCAGAAGCATCCGGTGCATCATTGCCATCATCGCTTTGTGGACGAGAGAAAGCCTGAAATAGTCGATACCGCCGCGCAGATGGAAGATGGTCATATTTTTTTGCATTTCCGGCGGAAGCACCCTGGAGAGCGAAGTTCTGATAGAAGAAACATTGGTCGGATCGGTGGGATCGGCAAGCCCGCAGGTAAAGAGGATTATATTTTTCGATTGCAGCAGGCGCGCATTTTTCGTGAGCAGTGAGATGCCGCCCACTCCACCTGCATATAGTCCGCCTCCGAAAATAATAGTATCAAAGTCTGCCAGAATAGCAGGCTTTATTTGTTTTACATTTTTAACAGGACAATGCAGCTCCTCGGCAATCCATTGGGCATAGCGTTTTGTATAGCCGTAACGGGAGCGGTAGATAATGATCGTTTTTTTCATGGTGAGGTCTCCTTTTTTATTTTTCTGTGACGTTGAAAGTCTGCAGCAGATTTTATAAAAATGTCACACTTGTAACGGATTTTGTTTTATTATATAATGGATCACGGAGAAACACAAGACATCGACGTAAGGTGCCGCAAAAGGGCGGAAAGTGTGACAGGTTTGCGGAAGATAAAGAGGGGACGCGTTATGGACGGACATGAGAGACAAAAGGAGCAGTCACGCCAGATGATCGAGGAGGCACTGTTTTCTTTGATGAGAGAAAAAGAATACACACAAATCACGATTTCAGACATTGCCAGACGCGCGGATGTCTCGCGCAGAACGTTTTACCGGTTGTACGACAGCCGCGAGACGGTGTTGGACGGCTATTTCCGGCATCTGTGCAGAGCGTATCAGATGCAGCATGTACCGCTGGTGCGATACGACTTTGAACGGATTGCAGAGGAATTTTTTTCCTTCTGGTATGCGCATCGGGAGAAGCTTCTTCTGCTGCGCAGGTGCGGAATGGATTACCTGCTGTATCGCTATATTATGGAAGGAGCCGGGGAAGTTGTGACGGCGCGGGCAGGAAAGAAAGCAAAAGAATGGAAATATTTTCCGACTTATTCGGCGGGCGGTTTTGCAGGGCTTTTGCAGCTTTGGATGGAGGAGGGAATGCAGGATACACCGCAGGAGTATGCAAAAAGAGTAGGCAGAGAGATAAAAAACATAAAATTTTAGTAGAGAAGCACCAGTGCAAATGATAAAATGTATTTGGATTGAATGATCATAGTGGAGGCAGTCAGTGGATAAAATCAGAATTTCTATCCGCAATCTGGTGGAATTTATTTTAAGAAGCGGCGATATTGATAACCGGCACGGCGCGATGGCGGACAAGGAGGCTATGCAGATCGGAAGCCGTCTGCACCGCAAGATACAGGGGCAGATGGGCGCTGATTACCGCGCGGAGGTTTCCATGAAGGCAGAGATCGACTGCGTTTCTTATGTAATCAGCGTGGAGGGGCGTGCGGACGGCATCTTCACGGAGGACGGAAAAACCTGGATTGACGAGATTAAGGGTGTCGGCTTTGATGTGAATAAATTAGAGGAAGCGGTTCCGGTGCATCTGGCGCAGGCGAAATGCTACGCGTATATTTACGCCGCGCAGCAGGGGGTTGCGGATATCGGCGTACAGATGACATATATTCACAGGGAAACGGAGGAGATCCGGCGCATTCGAAAGGAATTTTCCTTTGCGGAGCTGGAAGTCTGGTTTGCGGAGCTGATCGAAGAGTATAAAAAGTGGGCATCCTTTCAGATAGAGTGGAAAAAGGTGCGGCAGGCATCGATCGCGGGAACGGTATTTCCGTATCCGTACCGCGAGGGGCAAAAAGATCTGGCGGCGGCTGTTTACCGCACGGTCGCGCGGGAAAAGAAGCTGTTTATTCAGGCGCCGACCGGCGTCGGGAAAACGATCGCTACGGTATTCCCGGCGGTAAAGGCAGTGGGCGAAGGACTTGGCGATAAGATTTTTTATCTGACGGCAAAGACCATCACGCGGACGGTCGCGCAGGAGGCGTTTTCTCTTTTAAAAATGCAGGGGCTTAAGTACAAGGTGCTGACGCTCACGGCAAAGGAAAAAATCTGTATGTGCGGGGAGCCGGACTGCAACCCGGAAAAATGTCCGTACGCAAAGGGGCATTTCGACCGCGTAAACGATGCCGTGTATGAATTGCTGACCGGCTGGGGAAAAACGGATGGCAAAGCGGAGCCGACTGCAGCCGTACAGGAAGTCTCCGGCATCCACGACAGCTACACACGCGAGGACTTGATCGCGCACGCGGAAAAGTGGCAGGTCTGCCCTTTTGAGATGTCTCTGGATCTGTCGCTCTGGGTGGACGCGGTGATCTGCGACTATAATTATGTTTTTGACCCGCAGGCGAAACTAAAACGTTTTTTTGCAGACGGGGGAAAGGGCGATTATATCTTTCTGATCGATGAGGCGCACAACCTGGTAGAGCGCGGCAGGGAGATGTACAGTGCATCTCTTTATAAGGAAGATTTTCTGGAAATCAAAAAGCTGCTCATGCCGGTGAGCCGGAAGGCGGCGCGGGCGCTGGATAAATGCAACAAGTATATGCTGGAGTGGAAGCGGGAATGCGACGGTTATGCGATCTACAGTGATATCGCCGCGTTTGCGCTGACGCTGATGAACGTGTCCACGCAGCTTGAAACCCTCTTGGAGGACGGCGACAGCCCTTTGAACCGGTATGCCGGGGCGGCGTATCTGACAGAAGATTTGCCGCAAGTGCCGGGCGTGGAGGAAAGTCTGCGCAAAAAGGTGCTGGAATTTTATTTCCAGGTACGCAGCTTTCTTGCAATCTATGAGGAACTGGACGATAGCTACGAAATCTACACGGAGCACGAGGCGGACGGCAGGTTTAAGCTAAAGCTGTTCTGCATCGACACGGCGGGGAAGATCGGCGAGTGCCTGA
>CABRSG010000221.1 GCA_902473545.1 uncultured Lachnospiraceae bacterium
GGTGGTGCAGCTTCCGGTTCTGCTTCTGAGCATTGCCGGCGTCTGGAAGGGCACGTCCATGCTTGGGAAAATACGGCGCTTTAAAAACTATGTGCGCGCGCTTGGCACGCGTACCTGCATCAGTATCAAGGAACTGGCGGCAAGCGCTGGAAAAGGTGAAAATGCGGTGCAAAAGGACGTCCGCAAAATGATCGAGGACGGCATGTTCCGCCAGGGACATCTGGACCTGGGCGGCAAAAATCTTTTTGTGACGGATCAGGGCTACGAGGCGTATCTGGATACACAGCAGAGGATGGAGCAGCGCAGGACGGAGTTTATCGCGCAGGCGAAGGCGAAAGAGGCGTATAAGAACAACGAAGCGCTGTCGGACGACGTAAAGAAAATGATAGCGGAGGGACAGGCTTACATCAACCGCATTCATGAAATCAATGAGGCGATTAAGGACGAGATCGTATCGCAGAAGCTCGATGGGCTGGAGACGGTGATCACAAAAATCTTTGAGTATGTGGAGCAGCACCCGGAGAGCGCGCCGGAGACGAAAAAGCTGATGAAATATTATCTGCCGACGACCATCAAACTGCTGGAATCGTATCAGAAGCTGAATGACCAGCCGGTGCAGGGACCGAATATTTTCAAATCGAAAAAAGAAATCGAGGATACGCTGGACACGCTCAACCAGGCGTTTGCAAGGCTGTTTGACAATCTCTATCAGGATACCTCGATGGATATCAAGTCGGATATTTCCGTGCTGAATACTTTGCTGGCACAGGAGGGACTTACCGGAGAGAAGCTTTAACAGGAGAGAAAATTATATTATATGAAGGAGAATAAAAATATGAATGACGAATTTGCAAAACTTGCAGGAGAGGCGCCGACACTCACGCTTGATCCATTTGCGGAGGCGGAAAAGACGGCGGATACGGTGAGCCAGAGGGCGCAGGCGGTGACCGCGGAGGTAAAGACGGCGGCAGAAGCGCCGATTCTGCAGATGCAGGAAAAGCCGCAGGTTCCGGCGGAGAAAAAAGAAGAGAACGCGGTGGATGAGAGTATGTTCAGCGAGGCGGAACGGGCGCAGATTGCCGCATTTGCAGAAAAAATTGATATACAGAACAGCAATGTGATCCTGCAGTACGGCGCGGCGGCGCAGCAGAAGCTTGCCGATTTTTCTGAAAAAGCGCTGGAAAATGTAAAGACGCAGGATCTCGGACAGGTCGGCGACATGCTGGCCAGCGTAGTAACGGAGCTGAAAAACTTTAATGCGGACGAGCAGCCGAAAGGGTTCTTTGGATTTTTGAAAAAGAGCGAGAATAAGCTTGAGACGATGAAGGCGAAGTTTGACAAAACGGAAGTCAACGTGGAGAAAATCTGCGATGCGCTGGAGGAGCACCAGGTGCGTCTTTTAAAGGATACGGCGACGCTCGACCAGATGTACGAGCTGAATACGTCTTATTTTAAAGAGCTGTCCATGTATATTGCCGCAGGCAAAAAGAAGCTGGAGCAGGTGCGCAGCACAGAGCTTGTGGAACTGACGGAGAAGGCAAAGAGGAGCAACCTGCCGGAGGATGCGCAGGCGGCGAAGGATCTGGCGTCCTACTGTGACCGCTTCGAGAAAAAGCTGCATGATCTGGAGCTGAGCCGTATGGTTTCCCTGCAGACTGCGCCGCAGCTGCGGCTGATCCAGAACAACAACACCATGATGATCGAGAAAATCCAGTCTACACTGGTGAATACCATACCGCTCTGGAAAAATCAGATGGTGATCGCACTTGGGCTGGAACATGCTTCCGAGGCGGCGAAGGCGCAGAACGCGGTTTCCGAGATGACAAACGAGCTGCTGAAGCGCAATGCGGAAGCGCTGCACACGGCAACGGTGGCGACAGCGAAGGAAAGCGAGCGGGGTATCGTAGATATCGAGACGCTCACACAGACGAATGCAAAGCTTGTACAGACCTTCGACGAGGTGCTGCAGATTCAGGCGGAGGGACGCCAGAAACGCCAGGCGGCGGAGGCGGAGATGCTTCGCATGGAGAACGAGCTGAAGGCAAAGCTTCTGGAAATCCGCAGATAAAATCAAACTGGACTGGTCCAAAAGTATTAAATTGGATATTTCCATACGTCCGGATGAGTGGTAAGATAGCTCCATGATCATAAGAACTGGAAAAGCTTTCCCGCGAACAAGGATGAAGGAGTGAGGAGTATGGAAAATAGAAATGAAACCGTATTGAAATGGGCGCAGACGGCGCTTCTGGCAGCGCTGTGCTTTGTAACCTTTACATTTTTGCAGATTAAAATTCCGATGCCGGGAGGCGACGCCACTTCTCTGCACATTGGAAACGCGTTCTGTGTGCTGGCAGCTCTGCTACTCGGCGGCGGCTACGGCGGTCTGGCTGGTGCAGCCGGCATGACGATCGCGGATATTCTGGATCCGGTCTACATTGTGAGCGCGCCGAAAACCTTTGTGCTGAAGCTCTGCATTGGTCTGATCACCGGTCTGGTCGCACATAAGATCGCAAAAATCGGACAGAGCACCGATCAGAAATATATCTTTAAATGGAGCGTGATCGCCTCCATCTGCGGGCTTGGCTTTAACGTCATTTTTGATCCGCTGGTAGGCTATTTCTATAAGCAGATCGTTCTCGGACAGCCGCAGGAAATGGCATCCGTGCTGGCAAAATGGAGCACCATGACTACCTTTGTAAACGCGGTAGTATCCGTGATCCTGGTTGCAGTCATCTATAATGTGCTGCGCCCGGCGCTGGCGAAGGCAGGGCTGCTTGTGCAGACGGAGTAAGCGGACAATCGTATCTGAAAAAGAATGCAGAACCTTGTGAATTTCACAGGGATTCTGCATTTTTTTGTTGCCCTGCATCCGAAGGGAGCTGCCGGCGGCAGATCCTGTAGGTTGCCATGCATACGACAAAAACGTCCGGTGGACGTTTTTTAGTTTGCATTGGAGGAAATACATTGAAAATACATACAACAAATCATATTGACAAAATCACAAGAATGGTATAAAAACAGTATGAGGAAGAACAATAAATAAAATATGGAATGAATGGAGAATGAAAATGGAATTGAATGAAAGATATGAGTTTCGCAGCATCCGCCAGGAGGAGGCGGAGGAAGCGTCAGAGATTGAGTACATCTGCTTCCCGCCAAATGAGGCGTGCTCGCGCAGGATGATGCTGGAGCGCATTGCAAAGGCGCCGGAGCTGTGTCTGGTGGCGGTGGATAAGGAAAACGGCAGAATCGCCGGGTTTCTGAACGGACTTGCCACAAATGAGACAGCTTTCCGGGATGAATTTTTCACAGATGCAGATCTGCATGATCCGGACGGAAAAACGGTGATGCTTCTTGGACTGGATGTGCGCCCGGAATACCGTAGGCAGGGGCTTGCGCGTGAAATCATGCGTCAGTATGTAAGCCGGGAGCGTGAAAACGGCAGACAGATGCTGATACTGACCTGCCTGCCGGATAAGCTTCCGATGTATAAAAAAATGGGCTACCTTGATAAGGGAATCGCAAACTCTGCATGGGGAGGCGAGCAGTGGCATGAGATGATGCTCACGCTGTAAAGGGTACGGCTGCCTGTAGCACAGTGCCTTTCAGCAAAACAACAGGTCATGGTTTACGGTCTGGTAGAAAAGCTTTTTGAAGGCTTCTGCATCCGTACTCTGCGCAAGTGCCCACATGGTCTTGGCGACGGTCGCCTCCAGTGTCATGTCATAGGACTCGGGCAGAGCAAATTCATCCTTCATCACCTTGCCCACCTGGTAGACGGACATATCGCTTCCCTCGTGTGTGACCTGGGTTGCCATTACGACGATTTTTCCGGAGGACACGAGGCGGCGGATTGCGTGGTAGAAGCTGTCGTTCCCATAGTTGGGAAGACCGCCCACGCCGAAGGATTCAATGATCACGGCATCAAAGCGGTCGAACAGGGTTTCCAGGATCTGACCGCTGCAGCCGGGGATCAGCTTTAAAAGAAACACATTGTCATTTAAAGACCGGTAAAAAACAGGCTCTTTGGCGATACGGTCCTTATCGTCGATGTAGAAAATGATGCGGTTCTCCTGGATGACCGCGATCGGCGGATAGTTGATACTCGAAAAGGCGTTGTAGCTTTTTGAGCGCTCTTTTTTTGCACGCGTTCCGGCGATCACATTGCCGCCGAAAACGATATTAACGCCATGAGCGCGGTCGTCTGCGGCAAAGCGCAGGCTGTCCGTGATCGCAAGGTCGATCGGCTTCTGCGAGCCGGTGATGACCACCGGCTTTAAATTATTCTGGATCAGATAGGATAGCGCCGCCGCGGTATATGCCATGGTGTCGGTGCCGTGGCAGATTACAAAACCATCGTAGAAACCGTATTTTTCTTCGATCAGCGCGGCAAGCTCCAGCCATTGCCCTGCGCAGACGTTTGTGCTGTCCAGGCTGAACGGCTGTATC
>CABRSG010000222.1 GCA_902473545.1 uncultured Lachnospiraceae bacterium
CATGGTATACGACCTCGGCGGCGGTACCTTCGATGTATCTATCATTGAGATCGGCGACGGCGTTATCGAGGTACTTGCAACAAACGGCGACAACCGTCTGGGCGGCGACGATTTTGACCAGAAGATCACCGACTACATGATCGCTGAATTTAAGAAGGCGGAGGGCGTTGACCTGTCTGTTGACAAGATGGCGCTCCAGAGACTGAAAGAGGCCGCAGAGAAGGCAAAGAAGGAGCTGTCCTCCGCGACCACCACAAATATTAACCTGCCGTTCATCACGGCAACTGCAGAGGGACCGAAGCATTTTGATATGACGCTGACCCGTGCGAAATTCGACGAGCTGACACATGACCTTGTTGAGAGAACAACCATTCCGGTACAGAACGCGCTGAAGGATGCCGGCATCACGGCTTCCGAGCTTGGCAAGGTGCTGCTGGTAGGCGGTTCCACACGTATCCCGGCTGTACAGGATAAAGTAAGAGCGCTTACGGGACATGAGGCGAGCAAGACGCTGAACCCGGATGAGTGCGTGGCGATCGGCGCGGCTATCCAGGGCGGTAAGCTGGCAGGCGACGCCGGTGCAGGCGATATCCTGCTGCTGGATGTTACTCCGCTTTCCCTCTCCATTGAGACCATGGGCGGCGTGGCAACCAGACTGATCGAGCGCAACACAACGATCCCGACAAAGAAGAGTCAGGTATTCTCCACGGCGGCGGATAACCAGACTGCAGTTGACATCCATGTCGTACAGGGTGAGAGACAGTTCGCAAAAGATAACAAGTCCCTCGGACAGTTCCGTCTGGATGGAATCCCGCCTGCAAGACGCGGCGTTCCGCAGATCGAGGTTACTTTCGATATTGACGCGAACGGTATCGTAAACGTATCCGCAAAGGATCTTGGCACCGGCAAGGAGCAGCACATCACGATCACGTCCGGTTCCAACATGTCGGATGCGGATATCGAGAAGGCGGTAAAAGAGGCTGCTGAGTTCGAAGCACAGGATAAGAAGCGCAAGGAAGCGATCGACACCAGAAACGACGCTGACGCAATGGTATTCCAGACCGAGAAGGCAATGGAAGAGGTCGGCGACAAGCTGGACGGCGCAGACAAGACGGCTGTACAGGCGGATCTTGCAGCGCTGAAGAGTCTGATCGAGAACTCCAATCCGGAGGAAATGACGGACGCACAGGTTGCAGAGATCAAAGCGGCAAAGGAAAAGCTGATGGAGAGCGCGCAGAAGCTGTTTGCAAAGGTTTATGAGCAGGCACAGGGCGCGGCAGGCGCTGCGGGCGCAGGTCCGGATATGGGCGGCGCACAGCAGGCAAATTACACACAGCCGGATGACGATGTTATTGACGCAGACTACAAAGAAGTGTAAAATGAAGGATGCCGGGTGCGGCGCAGAAAAATCCGCGGGCATCGTGAGCAGGAAATAGATTTTTAATGAAAGAAACAACGCCCGGTCCCCGCGGCGCCGATTAACGGCAGAAGGCGAAAGCCTTTGCCGGGCGGCAATGCGGGCCCGGGTATCTTGCGGTACAGAAAAATCTTTTGTTTTTCTGCATCACAAGGTTATTCCGGGCACAGGCGGGAATGAATGATAGAAGCAGGTGAGGAAAAATGGCAGAGACGAAGAGAGATTATTATGAAGTCCTCGGTGTGGATAAGAATGCGGACGAGGCAGCATTAAAAAAAGCATACAGACAGCTTGCAAAGAAATATCATCCGGATATGAATCCGGGCGATGCGGAGGCGGAAAAGAAATTTAAAGAGGCGTCGGAGGCATATGCCGTGCTGTCCGATCCGGAGAAGCGCCGTCAGTACGATCAGTTCGGCCATGCGGCATTTGAACAGGGCGGAGCCGGTGGCGGCGGATTCGGCGGATTTGATTTTAACAGCGCTGATATGGGCGATATCTTCGGCGATATTTTCGGTGATCTGTTTGGCGGCGGAAGCAGAAGGCGCACAAGCAACGGACCGATGCGCGGTGCAAATCTGCGCGCTTCTGTGCGCATCACCTTCCAGGAGGCGGTATTCGGCTGTGAGAAGCAGCTTGAGCTGAGCCTGAAGGATGAATGCACGACCTGCCGCGGAACCGGTGCGAAGCCGGGAACCAGTCCGGAGACCTGCCCGAAGTGCGGCGGCAGAGGTCAGGTAGTGATGACGCAGCAGTCCCTGTTCGGTATGGTGCAGAATGTGACGACCTGTCCGGACTGCGGCGGCACCGGAAAGATCATCCGCGAGAAATGCGCGGCGTGCTCCGGCACCGGGTATACTTCCAGCAGAAAGACTATCAAGGTCACGATTCCGGCGGGCATCGACGACGGACAGAGCGTGCGCATCGCAGGCAAGGGCGAGCCGGGCAGAAACGGCGGTCCGCGCGGCGACCTTCTGGTAGAGGTTGTGGTGCAGCGTCACCCGATCTTCCAGAGACAGGATATGAATATCTTCTCCACAGCGCCGATCACCTTCGCACAGGCAGCGCTCGGCGGAGATGTGAAGATCAGTACGATCGACGGCGATGTGCTCTACAATGTAAAGCCGGGCACACAGACCGACACCAAGATCCGCTTAAAGGGCAAGGGCGTGCCGTCCCTGCGCAATAAGGCTGTGCGCGGAGACCAGTATGTTACCCTGGTGGTGCAGGTGCCGACGAAGCTGAACAATGAGGCGAAGGAGGCGCTGAAGACGTTTGACGCGGCGACGGACCGCTCGCTTGGACAGCCGGAGAGCAAAACGGAGCCGGAGAAGGAGAAGCCGAAGAGAAAGGGCTTCATGGACAAAATAAAAGAGACATTTGAGGACTAAGCGATGAAATATCACAAGTTTACCTTAAAGACGCTGTCTGAGGCGGAGGAAATCGTAATTTCCGCTCTGGCGGACGCAGGCGTTGAGGGCGTTGAGATTGAAGATAAGGTGCCGCTGACGGAATCCGACAAGCAGCAGATGTTTGTGGATATCCTGCCGGAGGGCGCGCCGGACGACGGCGTTGCTTATTTAAGCTTTTATATCGAGGAGGGAGAGGACCGCGAAGCGCTTCTTGCAAGGGTAAAAGAAGAGCTTGACGATCTGCGCATGTTTATGGATATCGGCGAGGGCACGATTACCGAGAGCGAGACGGAGGATAAGGACTGGATCAACAACTGGAAGCAGTATTTCCATCAGTTTTACGTGGATGATATCCTCATCATCCCCTCCTGGGAGGAAGTAAAGGAAGAAGATAAGAATAAAATGATCATCCACATCGATCCGGGTACGGCGTTCGGCACCGGTATGCACGAGACGACGCAGCTCTGTCTGCGGCAGCTCAAAAAATATGTGACGCCGGATACGGAGCTTCTGGACGTCGGCACCGGCAGCGGTATTTTGTCGATCGCGGCGCTGAAGCTGGGCGCAAAGCATGCGCTGGGAACGGACCTTGATCCGTGCGCGGCTTCCGCGGTTGCGGAGAATCTGGTGGCAAACGGGATTCCGGCGGAAGCGATGGAGATGGTACTCGGCAATATCATTGACGATAAGACTGTGCAGGATGCGGCAGGTTATGAGAAGTATGATATCGTGGCTGCGAATATCCTGGCGGATGTGCTGGTGGAATTAACGCCGGTGATCACAGCACAGATGAAGCCGGGCGCGGTATACATCACCTCCGGTATCCTTGATGTGAAAGAAGACACAGTGGTGGAGGCTGTGCAGGCGGCAGGACTGACTCTGGTGGAGGTGACGCGTCAGGGAGAGTGGGTGTCGGTGACAGCCAGAAAGAACGGGTAGCAATGCATCATTTTTTTGCAGAGCCCGCACAGATTACGGACGATATGGTCTGTCTGACGGGCAGTGACGTAAATCATATCAGAAATGTACTTCGCATGGACGTGGGGGAGCGGCTTACGGTAAGCGACGGACAGAGCAGCCGTCTGTATAACTGCCGCATCATGTCCGTGGAAAAGGATCAAATACGGGCAGCCATTGAGAGTGTCAGCGATGCGGAGGTTGAGCTTCCGGTCAGAATCTGCCTCTTTCAGGGACTGCCTAAAAGTGATAAAATGGACTGGATCGTGCAGAAAGCGGTCGAGCTTGGTGCATGTGAGATCGTTCCGGTGATGACGAAGCGCACAGTGGTAAAGCTGGATGCAAAGAAAGAAAAGACGCGCTGTGCGCGCTGGAGAGCGATCGCAGAGGGTGCGGCGAAGCAGTCGGGACGCATGATCGTGCCGCAGGTGAAGAAGCCGGTGAGCTTCGCACAGGCGCTGGAATATGCGGGGGAGATGGATCTGAAGCTGATCCCCTACGAGCTTGCGGGCGGAATGGATAAGACGCGGGCGCTTTTTGCGGGTCTGCAGCCGGGACAGTCGGCGGCGGTCTTTATCGGTCCGGAGGGCGGCTTTGAGGAAGCGGAGGTCCTGCAGGCGGAGCCGGC
>CABRSG010000223.1 GCA_902473545.1 uncultured Lachnospiraceae bacterium
TTTCCCCTCCTTATGTACACGTAAACCCAGGCGGAACCCTTCCCGCCAATCAATGTTAGCTATTTCTAACTGCATATAGGTTAGCACTTGCTAACCTTTTTGTCAAGAACTACTTTGATAATTTTTTCCTTTTCTTTTTGCCAAATTTACGTTATACTATATATATCAAAAGCCCGGTTTCGGAAATGCGTCTGATCACAGAAGTGCAGGATATAGAAACTCCGGCATTATTACAGCAATATTTCAGCAAGCACAGAAAGGATTTTATACATTGTCATGAAAATACTGGAATCCGCAGAAAATTATTTAGAAACCATACTGATTCTGCAAAATCGCATCGGAAATGTGCGCTCGATCGACATTGTGGCGGAGATGGGCTTCTCCAAACCGAGTGTCAGCGTCGCAATGAAAAATCTGCGCGAAAACGGCTATATCCATGTAGATGAAAACGGCTTTATCACCCTGCAGGACTCCGGCAGGGTAATCGCCGAGAAAATTTATGAGCGCCATACGCTCTTCACCGAGTGGCTGACAAGCCTGGGCGTTTCCCCGAAAACCGCCGCGGAGGACGCCTGCCGCATCGAGCACGTCATCAGCGACGAAAGCTTCCAGGCGATGAAAAAACACGTGCAAAAAGAACAATGATTTAAAACTGCGTCGGCTTTGTACCGGCGCAGTTTTCTTATCCTATCTGAATATTCCGGAAGCCCTCTCCGTGAACCTCGTTTGATTCTATAATAATAATGAATGCGTGCGGATCCGCCCGCTTCACCGCCTGCCGCACACTGTACATTTCCTTGTTGCTGCAGGCGCACAGTACAAGCTGACGCTCGTCTCCCCGGTAGCCTCCGGCTGCGTCAAGCCGCGTGGTGCCGCGCTGACAGGTCTCGTCGATCACGTCGCAGATATACTGCCCATGGTCCGTCACGATCAGCGCCAGCTTTCCCGCATTCACGCCGTACATCAGTTTATCCACCACCGTGGACAGCAGGAAGGTCACGATAATGCCGTAAATAATCCCGTCTATGTCCTGCAGGATAATGCCGCCGATCAGCACCACCGCCAGATCGGAAAAGAAAATGATACGTCCGACCGGAAGATAGGGCTTTTTCTTTTTCACCGCCATGATGATAAAATCCATACCGCCCGTGGAGGAATTCTGCATATAGATGACCGCATAGCCAAGCCCCGCGATCACACCCGTGCAGAGCGCCGCCAGCAGCCTGCTGCCGGTGTAAACCGGAAAAAGCGGCGCGGCGTAGTCGATCAGCACGGATGAAATCACCATGCAGCGCATGGAGCTGATAAAAAAGCGCTTTCCCAGAAGCCGGAAGCACAGGATGCTCACCGGGATATTTAAAAGGATGGTCGACAGACCGATCGGCACATTCCAGAGCTGATATAATATAAGGGAAATACCGGAAAATCCGCTCATCGGAAATTCCGCCTGCGCCGCAAAGTTGCAGATACCTGCCGCAATGCAGATGCTGCCGACGATCTCCCAGAACAATTGTTTAAACAGCCCGTCTTTCTTCCACCAATTCATCTCCGTATTCCTCTCTGTCAGACATCATTATTTCTAATCATAGCATATTTTTTCGTTCTTTTCAAATGCCGGAGAGGGGGCAGAAAAGCCGGAGCACTAATGTCCCCCGGCATGGCATTTTCTGCTGAAAGTCTTTTTCTGACGCTCCGGATGCTCAATCCGGCTTATGGTGATGTAGTAAGCGGCTCCAAGCGGAACACAGGCGCCAATCCACGCCAGCGGGTTCGCCGCAACCACACCGGCAAATCCGAATGAACCTGCCAGGAACAGTGCTGCGCCCACGCGCATGATCAGCTCCATCACGCCCGACACTGTCGGAACCACGCTGTCTCCAAGCCCCTGCAGGGTGAACCGGTAGATAAACAGCAGAGCCAGCACCCAGTACATGGTTCCATTCATACTGAGATAAACCTTTGCATAGCGGATAACCCCGATTTCCTCACGCCCTACAAAGATTGCCGCGAGATTATCGCCTGCGAAGAAATTAACGGCTCCCATGACGATACTGACGCTGACCGAAATCAGAATGCACTGGAAAACGCCCTGCCGGATGCGATCCGGGCGCTTCGCGCCGTAATTCTGCGCCGAGTAGGTCGCCATCGCCGCTCCAAGGGAATTCAGCGGCATTGTGGCAATGGAATCAATCTTCTGCGCAGCAGCCGCTGCCGCCACCGCCGTCGCCCCCAGTCCGTTGAGCGCAAACTGCACCGTCAGGGAACCGATTGCAATGATGGACATCTGGAAACCCATCGGCAGTCCGAGCGCAATATGCGCCTTCACTTCCCCGGCAAACGCCTGGAAGTGACGCCTCTCCACCCACAGCGCCGGCATTTTTTTACGGATATAGATAAAGCAGCAGATACCGGACAGAAGCTGGGAGACAATCGTCGCAACCGCCGCGCCGCTCACTCCCATGTGAAATACACAGATAAAAACCAGATCCAGCACAATGTTTACCAGACATGCCAGCACCAGGAAATACAGCGGCGTACGGCTGTCTCCAAGCGCACGGATCATATTTGAGGTCAGATTAAAGAATACCGTCGCCGCCAGCCCGCCAAAAATAATCCGGATATACGCAGCCCCCTCTTCCATGATCTCCTCCGGCGTCTGCAGGAGCCGCAAAGCCGGGCGCACCAGAAAAAGCGCCAGAGCCGTAAGCACAACTGCCAGTCCGATGCTCAGAAGAATGCTGGCTGCAAAGCTTCTCTTCACGCCCTCTTCATCCTCTGCACCAAACCGCTGGGCCGTTAAGATCGCCAGTCCGTTTGCAAATCCCATGATAAAGCCAAGTATAAAAAAGTTCATGCTTCCGGTACAGCCAACCGCCGCCAGCGCATTTACACCGATCGTCCTTCCCACGATCAGCGTATCCACCAGGCTGTAGAGCTGCTGAAAAATATTTCCCACAATCAGCGGAAACGCAAACAGCAAAATGAGCTTCGCCGGTTTTCCTTCTGTCATACTTTTTGTCATACGTGTTTTCGCCTCCATTTTTACGAAAAGTTAAGTTCAGGTACATTATAAGTTACTGTTCACGGAGTGAACGGTAACCATTATAAAGAATCTGAAAAAAAATAGAATGTACTTTCTTGTAATCCGGATGTCTTATGTTGTATACTTATGCTGCCAAAACAGATAGTGTTTTTTGAAAGGAGTTGTTCTGATGCAGCAGACTAATTACGATTTTACCTGCAGTGACCTGAATCCGAAATTTCTTTTTTCCTCGATCGAACCGCGCATCCAGGAAGTGAGCTATCACCAGCACGATTTTATTGAGCTTGTTATCATTTTAGACGGAAAGGGCTGTTTTTATGCAGAAGATACGGAGTACGCCATCCAGGCGGGCGACGTCATCATCTTAAATCCGGGTACGCGTCACAAAAGCCTGCTGCCCAAGGATGCGAAACACGCTGCCCTGGAGTGTTACCTTGCCTTCACGGATGTGGAATACATGGGCTGTCTGAAAAACACCATGCCGCTCTTTCCCGGTCACTCTCTGATCGCCAGCTTGCCGCTGGAACCGCAAAAAGAGCTCTTCCACCTGTGCCGGGCAATTGAACAGGAAAACAGATCCTGCAATACCGGACGTTATTTTATGCTGAAAGCATATTTAATCCAGGTGCTCTGCCTGCTCGAACGCTTTCAGAAGCTGGAACAGGAAAGCACCCGGGACCGTCGCGCACATACGCAGTACGAATTTAAATCCATCAATAAAAAATACGTGGTCAGTCAGATTACAAAATATATGGAAGAGCATTACCGCGAGAAAATTTCTCTCGACCAGATCGCTGCAAATATTTATTTAAGCTCTTTTTATATCTCCAAGATTTTTAAGAGCGAAACCGGCGATACGCCTATCAATTATCTGATCAGTCTGCGCATGAACAAGGCGCGGCTGCTTCTGGATGAAAACCCGGAATGCTCCATTCAATCGGTCGCTTCCGCGGTCGGCTATGAGGACACCTATCATTTCAGTAAGCTGTTTAAGAAATACTACGGGTTGTCCCCGCTTCACTACAAGGCGCGGAAAGAGCTGTGATAATTTCTTATCATTTCCATTGACATGCGATGAATCTTTTCCTATAATTGAGAACAGGAATCATTATTGTTTTGGAGGAATTATGGCAAATATAAAATACAGCCGTCAGCGGGAATCCATCAAACACTTTCTCGCCGGGCGCAAGGACCACCCAACAGCAGATACCGTTTATCAGAATCTCAGGCAGGTTTATCCCAATATCAGCCTTGGCACCGTCTACCGCAATCTCGGTCTGCTCTCCGGGCTTGGCGAGATCAGCCGCATTCATACCGGCGACGGTGCGGAGCGCTTCGACTACAACACGCAGCCGCATAATCATTTTAT
>CABRSG010000224.1 GCA_902473545.1 uncultured Lachnospiraceae bacterium
CACAGATGATTCCTACAAGATGATCCACAATTTCGTCGTGGATAAGGTTGCGTAAAAAAGCTCCCTTCGCTCTGGAGGAAGCTCATAAGAAATTATATTATATTTAGCGGAGAACCGGCGCGGCAAAAGTCACGCCGGTTTTTCTGTGCCTTTCATTACCTGGGGCTCAGTTCTCGTCTGGATTAACTAATTGGTCTGATACCGTTATTCAAATTGTTACTGTTTCGGCAA
The DNA here is from genome assembly GCA_902473545.1 of uncultured Lachnospiraceae bacterium. Classification (GTDB taxonomy): domain Bacteria; phylum Bacillota; class Clostridia; order Lachnospirales; family Lachnospiraceae; genus Marvinbryantia. Next base: position 232 of record CABRSG010000224.1, read on the forward strand.
TCGTCTCAAAAATCATTCGCCCGACGATTGCGCCTCCGTCAATTAATCCCATTCCTTTATCACTGTAATAGGCTGCTCTTCCGTGCACTGCGGCCATATCTGCCGTGCTGTCCGCCCCCTTTGCTGCCGCTTCCGCTGCAGCAGCCAGCGCTGTCTCCGTCCCTTTATCTGCATTACTGCAAATCGCTTCTGCCGCAGGAATAATTGCATCAAGAATAGTCTTTTCTCCTATTTTTGATCCTGCTTTCTCTGTAATTTTTGCCGTACCTGCCAGCAGCGCTTCGCCAGCCAGCGCAATATCAGCCTCCGTATGTCCTTTGAATATACGTGCCATTCCCATCAGGCAGATAGCTGTGATCGTTCCAAGTGAGGAAGGAGCAGCTTCATTAAACGACTTCCCCGCACATATGCAAAGCTTCCCAAGATCCCTTTCGGCGCTGGCATCCAGCGCTGCACTTGCCGCAGCATAGCCGTCAGACATAGATATTCCCAGATCGCCGTCCCCATTTCGCTGGTCAAGCTCCACCAGGTATTCTCTCTCTTCTGCCATCTTCGCCGAAATCGCCCGGAATATATCACAAAATTTTTCGGATGTAAGCATTGCTTTCCTCCTGGTATTAATATCTCAGATAATGTTTGCGTTCGTATAAAACGGTGATGCCGCCGGAGCACGGAGCAGCATTTCCAGCTCCCTATCCAGCTTCATAAGCGTAACAGATAAGCCTGCCATTTCCATAGAAGTTGCATACTCCCCGATATGCGGCATTACTGGTACTATTCCTTTTTCAGTGAGAATCTGATAAACTCTGCGGTATATGATCAACAATTCTTCTTTCGGCGTTGCTCCAAGTCCGTTTACCATCACAGACACCTTTGTACCGCTCTCGACCGGCATATCCTCCAGAAGCCTCCTCACGATTAAATCTGCAATCTCATCCGCGGTCATCATGCTGCGCACTTCGATGCCCTTTTCTCCATGGATTCCCATACCAATCTCAATCTCATTTTCATTAATAAAGAATGTTGGTTTACCAGCCTCCGGAACGATGCACGGAGAAAGCGCCGCACCCATCGTGCGGATATGCTCCAGCGCCTTCTGTGTGACCCTCTCGACCTCATCCAGATTCATTCCTCTGTCAGCCGCCGCACCGGCAACCTTGAAGGCATATACCATACCGGCAACACCGCGGCGTTTGTCTGACGCTTCCTTCGGAGCGGAAGCAATATCATCCCTCACAAATATTTTCCTTGTCTCAATATCGTCCTCCAGTTCCACCGTCTCGCAGGCAATCTCCAGGTTCATCTTATCCCCGCCATAATTTCCATGGATACAAAGCACACCGCTTCCTTGATCACATGCCCGGATCATGTCCGCCATTTTCCCGGCGGACGGAGACGCAAATACATTCCCCACCGTACATCCATCCAGAAGACCGCTCCCGACATAGCCGAGAAATATGGGTAAATGACCGCTGCCGCCTGCTGTCACAATACCGACTTTTCTGTCTCTCACCGGATAGTCAGAGAGCAAAATCCGTTTATCCCCGTTGCAGAATTTTAAGCGATCCCCATACGCTGCAATAATCCCTTCCATTGTTTCATCAACAAAATTTTCTGGTTTATTGATTATCTTTTTCATATGCACTCTCCCATCTCAAAGTTAATTTTGCACCGGACAGGTGCATCAAACCTCCTCCGCATGTACAAGCATTCCAGATTCGCATGGCGCCTCATAGTCGCCGCATCATCCATCGCTATTGCAATGGAAGGCGCGCTGTCTCGGTTCTTATATCACTCATTTTGCACACGCATTCTTAAACTGAACTGCCGTTTCACGGATATTCTCTGACCCCACCAGCGCATTTCCGACAATAGCAATGTCTGCCCCCAGCTCTATCGCTTTGTGTATGGTGTCCAGCTTTACGCCGCCTGCCACTGCCACCTGTGCATTTTTGCAGTTTGCTTTCAATATTGCAAGGTCATCAAACGGGGTACGTCCTGTCTGCTGTACATCAAACGCAGTGTGCACGCCGATAATATCTACATCCAGAGCATCCAGCTCGCGTGCCCGGTCTTTCAGATTTGTTACGGAAAGCATGTCTACATACACCATCTTTCCGGCTTCACGGGCTGCACGGCGAACACCGAGAATCGTCTCATTCGCCGATATACCAAGTACGGGTACGATATCTGCCCCTTCATCAAATGCAAATTTTGCTTCGATATAGCCTCCGTCTGCAATTTTCATATCTGCCAGAATCAGAACGTCTGGAAAGCTTTTTCTCATCTGCGCCACTGCGCGTGTACCTTCCTTAAGCATGAGCGGCGTGCCAAGCTCTATAATGTCTACAAGGTCATGAACCTTTTCTCCGATTTTCTGCGCCTTCTCAAGGCTGTCCAGATCAAGTGCAATCTGCAATTTCATAATATTCCTCCTTCTCGATTTCTGCGCGGAAAACAGCACATGCGTCTTCAATTTTGATGTCCGGCTTAAAAATGCCTGCCGTTCCAAGCACGTAAGCATTCGCGCCATTTCGCTTTGCAATCCGCGCATTTCTTATCGATATATTTCCATCTACCTCCAGCAGAACATCTTTCCTGCCTGCCCGGTCCAGAATCTCCCTTGTCCTGCGGATACGGGCCGCAAAAACATCATCAATCTCCGGACGCGGACCGATGATCCCTGCCAGCACATTTACCAGGAGCACCATATCAATATATGGCGCCATCTCTTCTACATACACAAGCGGTGTATAGCCATTTAAGGCCAGCCCCGGATGCACTCCCGCTTTACGGATTTCCGATATTACATAGGGAATCTCATGGGTTGACTCCGCATGTACACTCACATATCCGTCCCTGCAGTACGGCAGTATCTGTTCCAGATAAAGCTGCGGCGTTTTCGACATAATATGTATATCCAGCGGAAGTTTCGTACAGTTTACAAGCTGTCTCAGCATATATGGCGGAAGCATGGTGCTGGTGGTAAAAGTTGTGTCCATGATATCATAGTGAAACATATCTGCTCCGGCACGCTCCAGAGCAGAGACATCGCGTTCCATATGCATCATGTCGCAGCACATTAAAGAAGGGGACATCATGTCTTTTTTCAATTGATTTTCTCCTTTCGGGATTATTATTTTTATTCAAGGTTTGCATGGAATTTCCAGAGTGTATTAATATCCAGATTCTTACGCTTAATGATTTCCATTGCAACCGCATCTCCATAGAGAAGCAGCGTCTGTTCAAATAATGAAGTCATAGGCTGTCTGGATACCATTTCTCCCTGACAATTCAGCTTTGTCTGAACAGGAATTCTCACCTGAATAGTGGATAGCTTTGCAATCGAGCTATCTACATTAGAGCCGATCCATGCAATATTCACACATAGTTTTTTTGCCTTTTCTGCTACAGCCTTCGGATAAATACTTTCTCCGCTGCCTGATGCAACAATTAAAAGATCCCGTTCTGTAATCGCAGGCTCCGTGATTTCACCGACATAATGCGTATCAATTCCCAGATGCCCCAAACGTTTGCATATCTCCTGCAGGGAAAGAAGGACACGCCCAATCCCGCAAAAATAGACTTTCTCGGCGCTCAAAATCGCCGCAATCAACTGTTCACTCTGCGCATCATCAATGCGGTCAAGCGCTTCCGTACATTCTCTGATAATCAGACGTCCAGACTCCTTTAAAGACATATTCTTTACTCCTTACTTTTCTGCAAAAACTTCTGTAAATTCAGAATATTTCTTCACATCTATATAGCCATCCGTAAACAGTGCAGACGTACCAAGTACAAACTGATTTGCCCCATTTTTTTTCATTTTCCGCACATGCTGCATACTTACATTTCCGTCAACCTGAATTTTCATTCCGCCGAAACCACGCCGCACTGCCTCATCCCTGACATCTGCAATTTTCCGGAACATTTCTTCCTGTGCATTTTGCTTGCCATATCCCGGCTCAATCATCATTACATTGATGCCGTCAATATGCTGCCAGAGATATTCCAGCCCTGACAGCGGCGTTGCCGGTTTCAGCGCAAGGAGAACATCCGCACCTTTGTCATGCAGCTTCCGGATCAAAACGGAAGGAGCCGACAGACTCTCAATCTGAATGGATACCTGATCTCCCCTGCGGATATCGAACAGCGGAATAATTCTCTCCG
>CABRSG010000225.1 GCA_902473545.1 uncultured Lachnospiraceae bacterium
CTTTCCGTAGGCTGCCGCCACCGCCACTGCGATCGGAAGGTCAAAGCCTGTTCCGCTCTTTCTCAGGTCCGCAGGAGACAGATTAACGGTAATCTTTTTTGGCTCCATGCGAAGCCCGCTGTTTTTCAGGGCGGTGCGCACGCGCTCCTGCGCCTCCTTCACCTGTGTTGACAAAAAGCCCACCATCGCAAACGACGGCAGCCCGTCGGCAATATCCGCCTCCACATTCACCGGTCTGCTCTCTACGCCAAAGATAGCCGCAGACATCACTGTACTAAACAAACGCATTTCCCCTTTCACTTTCGTACTGCCGCACGCAGGTGATGAAAAATTCCCATAACTATAAAGGTACAGAATCGTCACGATTTCCAGATGATTCAGAAAAGATTTTAGACTTATTTTAACAATATGATATCATGAATATTTTTTAAATGCAACAAAAATATAATTAAATTCCCAATTGTGTGAGTGCGCCGTGATAAGGCGCCTCTGTGCATGCGCACATGCAGATCTCCTCCTGTTCCCAGAGCCGCAGAAAACAGCCGCCGTACAGAAACTTATCCTGGCGCGCAGCAGCCGACATATCCAGAAGACGCATATCGCTTCGGATGCCGGTACCGAGATATTTCAGATACGCCTCCTTCGCCACCCAGATTCTTGTCATCATCCGGTCCTTCTGCGCTGCTTCCAGCAGAAGAGACGCTTCCTGTTCATGACACACCCGCTTAACCAGCGACCTTTTGTAATCCCGCACTGTCTCCATATCCACGCCGATGGGCGCGCTGCTGATGCCGCAGAGGATTCCCTCCCGGCAATGACTGTAATTAAAAAAAATCTGCGGCACTTCCGGAAAGTAAGGCTTTCCCAGCTCCGCTGCCGCGATCGCCGGAAGCTGCTTAATTCCGTACTCCAGACGAAGTCCGGCAAGCAGCAGCTCCCTTGCGTATTCTGTCTGCTTTGTATGCTTTTCCTGTTTTTCTATGGTTTTTCTGCAAAAATAGATCATGCTCTCTCCTTATAAAATGCCGCCGTCCGTTATGCCTGCGATATCTGGAAGTGCTGCCGCAGCTTCGCGACCGCGCTCTTTTCAATCCGCGACACATACGATCTTGATATTCCCATTTTATCAGCAATTTCCCGCTGTGTCATCTCCGATTTCCCATAAAGACCGTACCGGAGCTTTAAAATCTCTTTTTCGCGCTCTGAGAGAACGTTTTCCAGCAGACCATAGAGCTTCTGTGTATTCTGATCCAGCTCCATGCGCTCGATCACGTCAATGGTTTCCCCCTCGATCACGTCGATCAGGCTGATCTCATTGCCCTCCTTGTCGGTTCCGATCGGTTCATTTAACGATACCTCGCGCGCAATCTTTTTTCGTGAGCGAAACAGCATCAAAAGCTCATTTTCCACGCACCGGGCAGCGTAGGTTGCCAGCTTGTTGGTCTTAGCGTGATCGAAAGTAGAGATCGCCTTTATCAGCCCGATGGTTCCAACCGCGATCAGGTCCTCCCCATCCTCCCCCTGCTTCTGATACTTTTTTGCCACATGCGCCACCAGCCGCAGATTCCGCTCGATCAAAATTTTTTTCGCTTCCAGGTCGCCCTCCTTATATTTCTGAAGAAACAGGGCTTCTTCTTCGGGAGTAAGCGGCTTTGGAAAAGACTTCATAAAAAAGCACCTCAAAGGGGTTTCTATTAGTCTATGTGAGAACTCCCTTTTTAGTGCTTTTCCCTTTTTCCGTCTATGATTTTTTCGCAAGAATCAACTCCACACCGAGCTTTTCATTTAAATTTCCGGTCTTGACCGCTTCCTCCGTCTCCACACACTGCGTGACAAGCTGCTTTAGCTGCGCCTCGGAAAACCGCTCAGACTGCCGCACGCAGCCCTGGGCTACAAACCGCTGCATTCCCAGCTTTTCCGCAATGCTGTCTGCATCGTAGCCGTGGCTTCGCAGACCCTTCACCTGAAGAAGCTGGTTGAACTGCCTCGTCACAAGAAACAGTATCCTCATAGGGGGTTCCTTTAACGCCAGCAGATCGTAGTACAGATCAAGCGCCCTGCGGTTATTTCCGGCGGAAACGGCGTTCACCATCTCAAAAATTTTGTTGACAGTCTGCGTCGTGCAGATTTCCTCGACGTCCTCCGGCATGATCACATCCTTGTCGATGGTGTAGCAGAGCAGCTTTTCCAGCTCCGTGCTGATATTGTTCATATCCGTGCCGGTCTTTTCCAGAAACAGCTCCATCGCCCTGCGCGTAATATTCTTGTTTTCCTTTTTTAAAATCCCCAGAATCCAGCGCGACAGCGTATCCTCCGTCTGCTTCTTAAATTCCACGATCCTGCCGTGGCTCTTCACCGCCTTGTAGAGCTTCTGCCGCTTGTCCACCTCATCCTCCACGAAAAGAAAATACGTGGTGGGCGGAACATTCTCAAGATACTGCGCAAGCTGCGCGCTGGCGCTCTTAAAAAACCCGCTGTCCTGAATGACAAGAAGCCTCCGCTCCGCAAAGAACGGCAGCGTCTCCGCCTGGTCGATCAGCTCGTTCACAGAAATGCTTTTCCCCTCGTAGCAGTTCAGATTTACGGTATCCTCCGGTGAGATGAGCGCCGCCTGCAGACGGTGCTTATACTGCTTTTTCAGATAGTCCTCCTCCCCGCAGAGAAGATAAATATTTTTGAAATCGTTATTTTTCAGATCCTGTATCAGATTTTTCATGTAATCCCTATACTTTTTCTTCCCGTCTGCGCTTTGTGATAAGACCGCCGATACGCCCCGTCTCCTTTGCGGACAACGACCGCCAGCCGTCCTGCAGCACGCGGTCTAAAAGTCCCAGCTCATCAGCGATCTCATACTTCAGCTTTTCTTCCGGTTCCATATTCTCCAGATCAATTTTTTTCTTGCTTTTCGGCATAAAAACCATACCCCTTTCCTGTTTTCTTTAAGGAGTATCGTCCATTTTCCGCCGCTTATACATATTTCTTAAAAGAAACTTCCGACGCTTAAACCGTTACTGTTCACTCCGCTTGCAGTAATCTTAAACCCTCTACTGCTCCGACGGGATAATGATCACCGCGATAATGTAAGCAAGCACCCCGCTGCCGCCGGTGAGTCCGAAAATCGCAAAGATCAGCCGGACCAGTGTCGAGTCGATATTAAAATATCTTGCGATCCCGCCGCATACGCCGCAAATCATCTTATCGTCTGCCGATTTATAAAGTCTTTTCATTTTTTTCTCCTTTTCCGCGCGTTTTGCGCATCATGCTTTTCTTTTACGCTCCCGGAATATCCGAGCAAGGACTGCACACTGGGAAGGATCACGCAGACTGCCGAGCCGATTAGGATCAGCGTCAGGATCAGCACTGCGCAGTGCAGGAAATAGGTGTCCGGAAGAATGGTAATCACCGGATCCGTCACCGGATCGAACAACCAGTAATCATTTGCAAAAACCAGCTCATGGAAGAGTACAAACGCACGGTCCCAGTCCACGGCGATTAGTATTGCAAGCACCGCGACAAGAAGCGGCGTCAGAAGTCCTGCCCATTTCAGAAATGTCAGTTTCCATTTTTTCACGCAGAAAACAATGACGGCTGCCGGCGCAGTCACTGCCAGTATCCGCAAAAAGAGCTGAAAGATCACCTTTACCTCGCCAAAATGAATCTCCCCCTCCCTGGACATCGGCAGCGTCGGAAATTCCAGTTTTTCCTGCCGCGGCGAGAGATTGTAGTCAATCAGCGCATCATAGTTTTCCCGGATTTCCTTCTCGGAATAACCCGATTCCTCCGCGATCTTTAAATACTGCATATCAAAATAATACAGCGGTCTGCATACCAGCGTCAGGTACACGGCTGCCGAAATGAGGAACAGTATCGTGACCGGCACCAAAATGATCTCAGTAATTTTCTTTAACATAATCCTCAGCCTTCTGCAGGGTATCCGCCAGCTCCTTCTTGCGGGTATGCGCCGCCGAGAGGAACATCGCCTCAAACTGCGATGGTGCAAAATATACCCCGTGATTCAGCATATATGAAAAATACCTGCCATAGCTCCCTGTATCCGCCGTCTTTGCCGAAGCATAGTCACGCACCTGCTCCCCGGTAAAGAATACGCAGCCGAGTGAGCCGATATGATTCAGACAGTGCGGCACACCGTAATGCGTCAGAATCTTTTCAAGCTCCCCGTAGAACCAGTCGCCCTTTGCATTCAGCTCCTCATAGAAGCCGGGCGTATCCCGCAGAATGTTAAGCTGCGCAAGGCCTGCCGCCATCGCCACCGGATTTCCGCTCAGGGTCCCCGCCTGGTAAACTCTTCCGACGGGCGACACCATCTCCATGATTTCCCGTCTGCCGCCGTCCGCGCCGACCGGCATCCCGGCTCCGATGGTTTTT
>CABRSG010000226.1 GCA_902473545.1 uncultured Lachnospiraceae bacterium
CTCTTTAAGGGACTTGTGAAAACTATGTCAAACGGAATATCCTTCATACCCTCGCCGGTGCGCCTCGCCAGCTCTCTTCCGTTTTCGTTTAACGCAATATCGCTTCTTCCCTGCAGGAGATGTTCTTTGTTCCACATCGTCTGTCCATGCCAGATAATATATATTTTCAAAGCATTTCCTCTCCTTCGTCTCCTGTATACGCCTATTACTGTAAGCCCATAACCTTCTGTATGTCAAGTTTAACTTCTGAAAAAACGGCACAACCGAAGTCATGCCGTTTCCATTTGTATTGCTGTCTCTGCAAGCAATGTCCATTTTACTGTCTCAGCACAATTCCCATCGACTGCAGACCGTGCAGGATCTTTTTCATTTCTGCCGCAACATCCGCTTCCTCCAGCGTCTTATCCTTCGCGCGGAACACAATGGAGTACGCCATCGACTTGTAGCCCTTTTCGATCTGCGCGCCCTCGTAGATGTCGAACAGACGATAGCTCTCCAGATATTTGCCGCCTCGCTGCGCGATCATCGCCTCAATATCGCCTGCAAGCACGCTCTTCGGCACTACCATACTGATGTCGCGGGTAACTGCCGGGAATCTTGCAATGCCCTCAAACTTGCGGTCGAAGGTAGCAAAGCTCTCCACTGCCGGCATATCCAGCACTGCCACGTAAGCGCGTTCGCCGATGCCGTAATTATCCGCAACCTGCGGATGCAGCTCGCCGATATAGCCAAGCTTTATATTTTTATAGATAATATCCGCCTGACGTCCCGGATGCAGGTACGGTCTGCCGGATTTCGGATCATAAGTAACATGATCGTGCAGACCAGTCTTTTCAAAGAATTCCTCCACAACGCCCTTCATAGTGTAAAAATCGCCGTCCCCGTACATTCCAAGCGTGAGCTGCATCCGCTCCTCCGGGAGCTCCGTCAGCGGAAGCTGTTTTGGAAGATACACATTTCCCAGCTCGTAGAGACGCACGTTTTTATTTCTGTGATTGTAGTTAAATGCCAGCGATGTCAGCATACCGTTTAAGGACAGCGTTCTCATGATGCTGAAATCCTCGCCGAGCGGGTTGGAGATCGTCACTGCCTGGCGGAGCTTATCGTCTGCCGGAAGCAGCAGCTTATCGAACACCTTCGGACTCTCGAAGGAATAGCAATAGCCCTGAGAAAATCCGCAATATTCCGCGATATCACGCGCCACCTGCTCCACACGCAGATAGAACGGCAGCTTTCCGGTCGTCGCCTCGCCCTTCGGCAGCGTTACCGGAATATTGTCATAGCCATAGAACCTTGCCACTTCCTCCGCAAGATCCGCCGTGCGCAGCACGTCCTGGCGCCAGCTCGGAACAACGACTTCATTTGCCGCCTCGTCGTATTCCAGATCAACGCTTCTGAAATATCCGATCATATCCTCCGCGGAAATGTCGGTTCCGAGAAGTGCGTTGATTCTTTCCGGCTCGAACGGAACACGCACAGAGCCTCTCTTTTCCGGATAAACGTCCACCATGCCGCCGACTACCTCACCGGCTCCCAGCTCTTCCATAAGCTGGCAGGCGCGGTCGATCGCCGCCTGTGCGTTATTCGGATCAAGCCCTTTTTCAAATTTTCCGGAAGCATCGGTACGCAGACCGATTTTCTTCGCGGAAAGGCGGATATTTGTGCCGTCAAAGCACGCCGCTTCGAACATCATTGTCTTAACGTCGTCCGTGATCATGGAGTTTTCGCCGCCCATAATACCGGCGATGCCGACCGCCTTCTCACCGTCGCAGATCATCAGCACGGAATCGTCCATCGTGCGCTCCTGTCCGTCCAGCGTAACAAATTTCTCGCCCTTTTCCGCGCGGCGCACCACGATCTCGTGCCCTGCAAGGGTGTCATAATCGTAAGCGTGCATCGGCTGCCCATACTCCTCCATCACATAGTTTGTGATGTCGACCACATTATTGATCGGGCGGATGCCGTTCACCGCCAGACGGCGCTGCAGCCACATCGGTGACGGAGCGATCTTAATATTCTTCACAACTCTTGCACAGTAGCGCGGACACAGCTCCGCATCCTTTACCGTTACCTTCACGTAATCGTTTGCATCCTCTTCGTTTCCGGTTGCCTTTACTACCGGCGGAATGAACGGTTTACGGAAGGTTGCCGCCGCCTCGCGCGCAATGCCAAGCACGCTGTAGCAGTCCACACGGTTTGAGGTGATCTCGTACTCAAAGATCACGTCGTCCAAACCAAGCGCCTTTACCGCGCTCTCACCGACCTTTGCATCCTCCGGGAAAATATAAATGCCGTACTCCGGCGCCTCCGGATACATTTCTCTCGTGGAGCCAAGCTCCTCGATAGAGCACATCATGCCGCAGGACTCAATGCCGCGCAGCTTGCCTTTCTTAATTGCAATACCGCCCTCGGTCATTTTCCCGTCGTGATTTCCGGCAACGCGTCCGCCGTCCAGAACAACCGGAACCTTGTCGCCCTCCTTCACATTCGGAGCGCCGGTAACGATCTGTACCTTCTCGCTCCCGATGTCTACCTGGCAGACGATCAGCTTATCCGCATCCGGATGCTTTTCGATGGAAAGAATCTGTCCGATCACAATCTTGTCCAGATCCCTGTCCAGTTTTTCAAATCCCTCTACCTTTGTGCCGGACAAGGTCATCGCATCGGTGTATTCCTGTGCCGTACACTCCAGTTCCGGAACGTATGCTTTAATCCATGATAATGAAGTATTCATAACTGATATCCTTTCTTTTTCTCACATCTTTCAGCCCTGCATCTCAAAAGCCCGCTGCTGCGCAGCTCACTGGCGCTTTCGCGCCGGCTTTCCCGATTTCCGGCTAAACGCTAAAACTGCTTTAAGAAGCGAATGTCGTTTTCATACAACAGACGCATATCGTCGATTTCGTATTTCAGCAGCGCGATACGCTCCAGACCAACGCCGAACGCAAAGCCGGTGTATTCGTTCGGGTCGATTCCGCACATCTCCAGCACATGCGGATGAACCATGCCGCAGCCAAGGATCTCGATCCAGCCGGAGCCTTTGCAGAAGCGGCAGCCCTTTCCGCCGCATTTGAAGCAGCTCACATCCACCTCCGCGCTCGGTTCCGTGAACGGAAAATGATGCGGACGAAATTTTGTCTTTGTCTCCGGGCCGAACAATTCTCTGGCGAATTCCTCCAGCGTGCCCTTCAGATCGGCAAAAGTAATGTTTTTGTCGATAACAAGTCCCTCGATCTGGTGGAAGGACGGAGAATGCGTTGCGTCCACCTCGTCGGAGCGGAACACGCGTCCCGGAGAGATCATGCGGATCGGCAGATTTCCCTGCTCCATACGGCGCGCCTGCACCGGAGAGGTCTGGGTGCGCAGTACGATTTCCTTGTTGATGTAGAAGGTATCCTGCTCGTCCTTTGCCGGATGGTTCGCCGGGATGTTCAGCTTTTCAAAATTGTAGAGGTCGTACTCTACCTCCGGTCCCTCAATCACCTCATAACCCATACCGATAAAGATGCGCTCCACTTCCTCCAGCGCAATGGTGTTCGGGTGACGATGTCCGACATTATTCTTCTTCGCCGGAAGCGTAACGTCGATAACCTCCGCCTTTAACTGCGCTTCTCTCGCCGCGGATTCCAGCTTTTTCTTCGTGTCCTCCAGAAATTCCTCGATAGCGGCTCTGGTTTCATTTACCATCTGTCCGACCATCGGGCGTTCCTCCGGGGCAACATCCTTCATGCTCTTTAAAACAGCAGTCAGTTCCCCTTTCTTGCCCAGGAATGCCACACGCACATCGTTCAGTTTTTCCAGTGCGTCAGACTGCTGGATCTGTTTCATTGCTTCTTCTCTGATTGCCTGCAATCTCTCTTTCATAATCTTCTCCTTCCATCTGGTTATAAGTGGTATCCTTCAAGCCGTGCCCCTCGGAAATGCTCTGCATGTATGCAAGCATACGCGAAAGCCCCGTGCTTTTGCCTTCGCACGGCTTGGTGCTTTCGCGCAAAAAAAAGCTCCGTCCCGTATAGGGACGAAGCTCATAATCCGTGGTACCACCCTGTTTCCTGCCGTCGGCAGGCACTCGCATTAGCGTAACGTGCATAGACGTCATTTCCTACTGGCATGTTTTTTGTAAAATAAAATCTGCGTTCAGAAATGCAGCTCCGGTGGGAAATTCAATACATTATCTGAACCTGAGGATGCTTCCAGCCGCTGACATCCTCTCTCTGGCGGAAAATAATGCTCTACTGACACCTTCATTGCCTTTACCTGTCTTTTAGTTTACCACAAATCCTTTTTCTGTCAAGTGCTTTCTTCTTCCATAAATGCATCCGGGTATTCCAGATAGCAGTTCACCTCCGCCCCGGCGAACAGCAGCCA
>CABRSG010000227.1 GCA_902473545.1 uncultured Lachnospiraceae bacterium
GTCTGTTTTTCATAATCTTCTCCTTAAGCAAACGCCCGCGTAAGACGGGTTATATTATGAAAACTGCCGCAATTTTATAATTGCGGCAGCAATGTGGTTGCAATACTGAAAAACACCAGAATAGAACAGGTATCTACCAGTGTGGAAATGATCGGAGCCGACACAATTGCCGGGTCGATGTTTACTTTTTTTGCCAGCAGCGGCAGAACACAGCCAATCAGCTTGGAGATGATGATCGTCACGATCAGCGAACAGCCTACAACAAGGGCGATAAGAGGATCCCTGTACATGAGCAGGATCCGGATACCGTTCGCCACTGCCAGAATGATTCCGACCACGATCGAGACGCGGAATTCCTTGAACATCGCGCGAAAGATATCATTAAAGTGAATCTCATCCAGCGCAATGCCGCGGATGATCAGTGCGGAACTCTGGGAACCGCAGTTTCCGCCCGTACCCATGAGCATCGGAATAAAGGAAACAAGCAGCGGAACCGCCTCAAACGCTTTCTCGTATTTTGTAATCAGAATGCCCGTCACCGTGGAGGAAAGCATCAGAAACAAAAGCCACAGCACACGGTTTTTCGCGTGCTGGAAAACCGACGTATCAAAATAGGATTCCTCGGACGGATTGACCGCCGCCATTTTGCTGATATCTTCGGTCGCCTCATCAACCATGACGTCGATCGCGTCGTCGACGGTGACAATGCCGACCATCAGATTGTCCGCGTCGACGACCGGCAGCGCCAGCAGGTCGTACTTGCGGAACAGCCGCACAACCTCCTCCTGGTCGGTGTGCGTGTTGACGGCCTTGATCTCCGTCTCCATGATCTCTTCCATGGTGGTGTCGTCATCCATCGTGAGCAGATCCTTTGCCGTCACGATGCCAACCAGCCTGCGGTGCTCCAGAATATAGCAGGTATAGATGGTCTCCTTATGGATGCCGACGCGCTTGATATGCGTGAGCGCCTGCGCAACCGTCGTGTGCTTGCGCAGATCGACGTATTCGGTTGTCATGATGCTGCCGGCGCTGTCGTCCGGATAATTCAGCAGCACATTGATTTTATTTCTCTTTTCCGGTCCCACCGTCTCCAGGATACGTGTGACCAGATTCGCCGGAAGGTCTTCCAGAAGGTCTACGGTATCATCCATAAACAATTCGTCCAGAATTACCTTCAGCTCCCGCTCGGTGAACATCTCCACCAGATCGGATTGCTGGTTGCCGTCCATATTTGCAAATACGTCCGCCGCCTTATCCTTGGGGATCAGACGGAACGCGAGCACCAGCTCCTTATCTTCCAGTTCCGACAGAAGAACCGCAATGTCCACGGCGTTCATGACGTTGAGGATGCTCCTCACCGCCTTGAATTCCCGCGCAGACAGCAGCTCTTCGAAAATTTCTCTGTCCATAGCTATTCTCCCTTCTCATTATGAAATTACACGATCGACCTTCCAAAGAAGGGTAACTGCCGCCTGAGTCCATTGCGTTCACCTGCCTTTCCTTTTCTACTTATAAAGTATTTTCACCCTTAGCGGATGCGGTCCGGAAAACCAACCTTTCTCTGTACCTTGCGCAGCGTCTTGTTTGCAAAATACGATGCCTTTTCCGCATTGTTTTTGATGATGCCGTCGATGTATGCCTTATCCTTTTCAAGACGCGCCACCTCCGCCTGCAGCGGGGAAAGCTGTGCTGCCACCGCCTCGCCGACTGCCATCTTCAGCTCGCCGTAGCCCTTGCCGTCAAATTCGCGCTCCACCTCGGAGGGCGTCTTTCCGGTGCATGCGCAATAAATATCAATGAGATTTTTCACACCAGGCTGCTCGTCGCGGTAGCGGATGCAGCCCTCGGAATCGGTGACTGCGCGCTTGCACTTGCGGATGATGGTATCCGTATCGTCCATCAGATAGATGCTGCCGTTCGGGTTTTCATCCGACTTTGACATCTTCTTCTCCGGGTTCTGCAGGCTCATGATCTTCGCGCCCGCTTTGCCGATGTACGGCTCCGGGATGGTAAAGGTGTCGCCGTAAATGCTGTTGAAACGCTGCGCGATATCGCGTGTGATTTCCAGGTGCTGCTTCTGGTCGATGCCCACCGGGACCACGTCCGCCTGAAACAGCAGAATGTCCGCTGCCATCAGCACCGGATATGTGAACAGCCCGGCGTTAATATTATCCGCGTGTTTCGCTGCCTTATCCTTGAACTGCGTCATGCGGTTCAGCTCGCCCATGTAGGTGTAGCAGTTTAAGATCCAGGCAAGCTCGGCGTGCCCCGAGACATGCGACTGGTAGTAAATGCAGTTTTTCTCCGGGTCCAGCCCTGCAGCGATATATAAGGTGAGCAGCGCGCGCGCGCGTTTGCGCAGCGTCGCCGGATCCTGCCGCACCGTGATGGAATGCTCATCCACCACGCAGTAGAAGCACTCGTATTCGTCGCTCAGCGCCACCCAGTTTTTCAGTGCGCCGAGATAATTTCCTAATGTAAGATTTCCGGTTGCCTGCATTCCGCTGAACAACACTTTTTTATCGTTAATCATAATTCTGCCGCCTTCCTTCGTGTTCGCAGCCGTCCGCTTTTCTCACCGCTGCGATATTTCCTTCCATAGTTTATCATCTGAATATCGGAAAGTCAATCATTGACATTTACTCCTGCATCGTCCATACTAAAAGCAAAACGAACGCAAAGGAGAATTTTCATGGATAAAATTGCAAGCTTTATGATCGACCATATCAAACTGCAGCCGGGTCTTTACGTGTCGCGAAAGGATACCTTCGGCGATACCGTTATCACGACCTTCGATCTTCGCATGACCTCGCCGAACGAGGAGCCGGTCATGAACACCGCGGAGCTGCATACGATAGAGCATCTGGGCGCTACCTATCTGCGCAACAATAAGGAATTTGGCTCAAAGATCGTCTATTTCGGACCGATGGGCTGCCGCACGGGCTGCTATCTTCTGCTCGCCGGAGACTATGATTCCAGAGATATCCTTCCGCTGATTACCGACATGTTTGCCTTTATCCGCGATTTTCGCGGAGAGATACCGGGCGCCAAAGCAAAGGACTGCGGAAATTATCTCGACCAGAACCTCGCCATGGCAAACTATCTGGCGGACCGCTACTTAAAAGTTCTTGAGAACATCACACCGAACCGCCTGGTATATCCCGTCTGACCTCCGTCCGGGCGCTTTTTGCGTCCGGCATTTTTTATAGCTTATCGTATCCTTTGATGGCGGAGACTGCCGCCGCTTCTTTTCTCTGCATCCTGCGCATCAGACGCCGGATACGCTTCGGCCTGCCAAGATACACATTGCGCACATAGGAAAAGCAGGCGGTCTCTCCGTATTTGTCCAGAATCCGCAGCAGATGCTCCAGCTCCTGCTGCGTTTTCGGATGCATCATATAGTGTCTCTTTCCCTTCAGGAAATACGCCAGCGGGTCGTGCTGCGTGTAGGTGCCCCGGTTGTAGATCTTCGACGCCGCAATGCGGTCCGCAAGCATCTCCGCCACATAGCGCCGCGGCATCCGCATACCCGCCATCGCATGATCCTTATCCTCCAGACTGTAGTCGATCCAGTATTCAAAGTGGTGCCTGTTTCTGCCCTTGTGGTGCAGCCACGCCGCCGAATAGCCTTTATCTTCGCGCTCCGCATTGTTCGGGCTGCGTGTTCCCTGGTAATATTTTGCTCCGACAAGAAATTCCGACGGCATGTATTTTGACAGATCATGCGTCAGTCCCTGCCAGTATAGTCCGATTTTAAAGCAATGCTGCATCACCAGGAGCTTGTGCCCGGTGATGGTACAAAAATGTCCGATTGGATTCATGTTACTTTATTCCCTTCTTTCCGATTAAAACAACGACCGTTCTCTCCGGAACCTCTTTTATCCGCACCTTTGCGTCAAGCATTTCCGGCTCCGCCGGGAAAGCTTCGTCCCTGCCGGTGTCGATGGCGATATGCCATGCATAGCCCTTCGGGAGCGACGGCAGCGCAAATTCCTGCGGCAGCGGATTGAAATTGTATGCGATGTACAGATAATCCTCCTCACCGGCGTAAGCACCGCACAGCAGCACGCCGAGCTGCCTGCTGTTGTAGGCAAAATCGCCGTACCAGGCGCGGCTGCTGTGATACGACATGTCCGGGCATCCGTACGATTTATAATCTGACATCTGCGGCTCCTTCGTCAGATGCAGTATCTTATGCTCTTTTCGGAAGGCGATCGCCTTTTTCACAAACTCCGTCAGCTCAGTGTTTTTCTGGTACGCGCTCCAGTCCACCCAGGAAACGGGGCTGTCCAGACAGTAGGGGTTGTTGTTGCCGCCCTGCGAATTGCCGAATTCATCGCCGGAGAGCAGCATCGGCGTGCCCT
>CABRSG010000228.1 GCA_902473545.1 uncultured Lachnospiraceae bacterium
GTAGCCGTACTGCTCCGGCGCCGCCGTCTTCCTGGTTCCCATAAATTCCGTGTCGTAGGGCGCGCCCTCCCGGTACGCGCGCACAGTGCCAAGGTCGATCAGAAACAGGTTGCCCTCCGGCGTCAGCACGATATTCTGGGGCTTGAAATCGCGGTGGATGATCGGCGGATCGCTGCGGTGAAGCTGCCCGGCAATCTCACAAAGGCGGCAGATAAGATTGCCTGCCCGCACCGCATCAAAGACCTCTCCTTGCTCCACTATCTCCCACAGGGTATCGCCCGGAATGTACGCGCGCTGCAGCCACCCGGTATCTTCCTCCTCATTCCACGACAAAAAGGCAGGCAGAAACGAAAAACGAAACCGCTCCAGAAACTGTGCCTCTCTTTTGAGCGCCTCTTTTCGTTTTCCCTTTGCCCGCTTGATGATCGAACGCATTCCCTCCCGGTCTTCCAGAAGATATACGCTCTGCTCCTCCCTCCAGGAGAGGCAGGAGACGATATGAAATTTGGCCCGCAGCTTCTCCGGCAGCTCCTGCTCCTGTATGTATATTTCGCGCAGCCGCTCTTCCTGCTCCGTTTTCTTCATATCTACATCCCTTATAACAGCTTTTTCTCGCCGTGCTCCTCCAGAAACAGATTGGTGTACTCCAGTGATTTTTTCGTCTCGATGCAGCAGAGGACCGCCGCGTCACGCTTAACCTTCGGATACAGCACGCCCTTTTCCGCCAGCGTCAGCATCCGCTGTGTTTCATCCACCGTCGCTTTCATAGCCAGACTGATGCGCAGGATCACATCCCGTCCCGGTACGCGTTCGCCCTTCAGCACCTGGTAGATAAACGGCTTGCTCAGACAGGTGCGGATAATAAGCTGCCCCGCCGTACAACGGTATTTCTCCATCAACTGACTCAGATAATCCTCAAAGTGAATTCCCGGTATCGCATCCAGCCGCTTCTCAGAAAACTGTATGGGAGCCTCCTTGATCTGATTGATAATTTCATCCGTGGAGATCTGATTAAAATGCTCCATATCCTCTCCGTTTTTGCTGTCGAATATCAAGCAACCACCCCTCTTTTTTTCAGAATAATATCATTAGCATACCATTTATCGAGGGAGTTCGCAACGAAAGATTACCGATATATTACATTTTTTGTCTGCTTTTAGAATACAGAATATTCTGCTCCGCTTATTTTTATGCATTTTTCATAGAAATTCACCGCGGAGCAGAAAACTGCTGTTACATGTTTTTTAGATTATTCTTTATCAAAGGTACTGCACTCCGTCTGACGGCACTGACAGGCGGAGGACCCGGCGATCGCGATCTTTTCCGCATGACATTTTTCCTCTTTATTGTAACGGCAATTGCAGGCTGTGCAGTCTACCAGGATCTTCCCGGACGGCTCTCCGGCAAAGTTTTTCGCCGTCATTTCCCCGTTGTCCTCGCGAAAGCTGGAGCAGCACGTCTCGGAAGGCTCCTGCGCATGATTGCCCTCCACCAGGATATCTCCCTTCTGGCAATAGTGGTCGTCATTATAGATACATTTTACCGCTGAACATGATAAAAACGGCATGGTACTACCTCCTTTTTGCAAATATAAGTTTACAGAGGTAGTATCTGCCGTTCTTTTTCTTTTTATGCAATTATGTTGTTTTCACTAGCCCACAACCGGGAACCAGCCCTCATCCGCGCATTTTCCAAGATCCCAACTGTCCCAGCCGATCCATTCCGGTTCGTTTACCGTGTCAAGCAGCAGCTTGTAGCTCCAGTAAAAATAACCGGCTCCCTGCTGCCACGCCGTTAGCTGCGCGTCCGCGAGCTGACGGTACAGCTTACACTTTGCATCCGCATCCAGCGTCTCCTCGTTCTTTGCGTAATCCATTCCGTTTAAAACACTCTGTCCGCCCCTGGTATCCACGCCGGTCGCGAAGCTGTTAAACAGGCACCACTCTCCGCAGATAACGTCCACATATTCCTGCACTTCAGCAATATCCTTTGCACACACCTCCCGAATGTATGCAAGGTATCCGTCCGGTGTCTGCTCACAGCCCTCCATTTCCGCAAGCATCAGATATTGGTGGGTGTCCAGCATTACGTTTTCAAATTTTTCCTCCGCAAAAAATTCCTTCCAGTCCTTCAGACGGAACGCATCGTGGAAGATCACATATTTATCCTCCGCCAGATGCGGGCGGATGCGGCTGTACGCATCCCGGTAAAAGCCGTGCAGAAATCCCATCGTGTTCGGCGCGCTTCCCGCCGCAAGCGCTGCGTCGACCGCCGGATAGCGCTTCTGCACATTCATTTCCGACCACATCGGCTCCGTGATCGGCTCGTTGACCGGCGTAATTCCAAGCAGTCCCTTTCTGTGTCCATAGCGCCGGGCAAGCTTTTCCAGCACATTCAGCACAAATTCCACTTCCTCCGGAAACTGGCTCCAGCGGCACACGCCGCTCAGACCGCCGTTGTCAAACCCATTTTGGCTCATCGGCACGGTGTGCAGATCGATCAGCACGCCCAGCCCATACTTTTCCGCCCAGGAAAACGCCTTGTCAAGCTCCTCGATACAGCCGATAAACGGCGGACGGTCTCCAAAAATAAAGTACGGGACCGGGATCCGCACCGCGTTCAGCCCAATCCTTCTGATCGTTGCAAAATCGCGCTCCGTGATATATTCGCTGCGGTGAATCTTGATCCGCGCCTCATATCCCTCCGGCGAAAGCTGCGTCGGCAGGTAATATTCATCCTCTGCCGTCGTCCCCGCAAACAGCGCCGGGCTCATCCATTTTTCCAGCACAAGCCAGTTGCCAAGGTTTACTCCTTTTATCATTTTCTCGTGTCCTCCTTTCCTTTATGCTGTAAATTTTACACATTCTTCCGCACATTTTATATCACATTTCTCGGTACTATCTTACATTTCTCAGAAAATATGTTATAATCATTCTGCACGCATCACGCGAATATCAACGGAAGGAGACTTACTGTGAATCACATTGCTCTGATGCATCACCTGTCACGCCAGATTCATACGATCGTACGTCATTTTGATGAAAATGATAAAGAAACAGACTGCGCAAATGCCAGACCGGATTTTCACGATACATCACTTTTTGCGGAGGTTTTCGCCTTCTGCCGGGAACTTCCCGATGCGCTGCCGCTGCTTTTTGACGTAAATTCCGCCTTCTGCTATGGCTGGGTGCCGGACTGCGATGGTTCCTATCTCATCGGACCTGTGCGCCTTTCCCCGCCGGTTTCTCTGGCATGCAGTCTAAAGATAGCCCCTGCAGAGGAGGAATGGCACGCCAAAACCGCTGTCTGCGGTTTTCAGGAGCTGCTCTCTGCCGTACTCCTCGTCTACAATCTGTACCACGCCGGAGAGCTGACGCAGGCGGACTTCATCTGCCGCTGCTGCCTGCCCGCAGACGCCGCGTCCCTGCCTATGCAGCTTTATTCTGAACTCGTCTTTGAAAACCAGGAATCCGGACAGAAGCACAATCCATATGACCAGGAGCTGCGCGAGCAGAAAAGCATCGAGCTTGGAGAGCCGGAGCTGCTGAAAAAAAGTCTGGAGGAGGATTATATCGGGCAGCTTGGCACGCTCTCAAAAGATCCTCTGCAAAATGAAAAATATCTCGCCGCCGTCGTTCTCACGCTCGCAAGCCGCTCTGCCATACGCGGAGGACTTACGCCGGAGGTGGCTTTTTCCCTGCAGGATTCTTATATGCAGGAAATCGACGGATGTCAGGACGCGCCCCGGATTTCACAGCTGATCCGCAATGCGGAATTTACCTTCGCCGACATGGTACGGGAGCAGAAGGAGCTGTACGCCGGGAGCCGGGCAATAGAAAATCCCTACATCGGGCGATGTAAGGATTATATCTTTTCCCATCTGCATGACCGGCTCACGGTAGCCGGCATTGCCAGGCACCTCGCCCTGAATGCCAACTATCTCTCGGAGCTGTTCCACGCCTGTGAAGGGATTACCTTAAAAAGCTACATCCGGCACGAGAAGGTAAAGCTGGCGAAAAACCTGCTCACCTACTCTGGCTACACCTACAGCGAGATCGCCGCATATCTTGGCTTTTCCTCGCAGAGCCACCTTGGAAAGGTTTTTCGGCAGACCACCGGCTGCACCCTGAGTCAGTACCGGAAGGAATACGGCTCGCCGCAGTTTATCCGCGATACGCCGTGAGACTACTCTTCTACCTCTACCTTGCGCATCTCTCTGGTGCGGATCTCTTCTTTGATTGCCGCGATAAAGCCATCGAGATCCTTCTGTCCCTCATCACCGAGGAAGCGGCTTCTCACGGAAACCTTGCCCTCTTCCTCTTCCTTCGCGCCGACTACCAGCATGTACGGCAC
>CABRSG010000229.1 GCA_902473545.1 uncultured Lachnospiraceae bacterium
ACACCGCAATCTTGACGAGGAAGAATAGCAGTCAGAATAAGAGGAGAGAATGTGAGCAGGGGCTGAAAATTGTCCCTGCTTATAGTTGCCATGCATACGACAAAAACGTCCAGTGGACGTTTTTTAGTACTGTATGCTCCGGGAGGAAAAGAGAACCGATATGAGAGATAATAAGATTCAGATTGCCCTGTTGGGGCTTGGCACGGTAGGAACCGGCGTTTATAAGGTCCTTAAGAGCCAGAAGGAGGAGATGCTTCCAAAGCTCGGCGTGGAGCTGGAGGTGAAAAAAATCCTTGTCCGCAATCTGGAAAAGGCGGCGGCAAAGGTGGACCGCAGTCTGCTGACAAATAACTGGCAGGAGATTGTGCAGGATGAGGAGATCGACATCGTCATTGAGGTGATGGGCGGCATGGAGCCGGCACGTACCTATATGCTGGAGGCGCTGCGGGCAGGTAAAAACGTTGTCACGGCAAACAAGGATCTGATTGCCGTGGACGGAAAAACGCTGATGGATGCGGCAAAAGAGGCGCAGAGGGATTTCTTCTTTGAGGCGTCGGTGGCAGGCGGCATCCCGATCATCCGTCCGCTGAAGCAGAGCCTGGAGGGAAATCATATTTCTGAGGTGGTCGGTATCGTAAACGGCACGACAAACTTCATTCTCACAAAAATGACGGAGGAAAACATGGAGTTTGACGAGGCGCTGGCGCTTGCCACAAAGCTTGGCTATGCGGAGGCGGATCCGACGGCGGACATCGAGGGGATGGATGCGGCGCGAAAGATTGCGATTCTGGCGTCGATCGCCTTTAATTCCCGCGTGACCTTCCCGGATGTCTATACAGAGGGCATCACAAAGGTGACGGCGCGCGACATCCGCTACGCGCGTGAGATGGGCTGCGTGATCAAGCTGGTCGGCGTGGCGCGCAGTACGGAAACCGGTATCGAGGTAAGCGTTCATCCGATGCTGATCGACATCCGTCACCCGCTGGCATCGGTCAACGATTCCTACAATGCCGTATTTGTGCGCGGAGACGCTGTCGGCGATACGATGTTCTACGGACGCGGCGCCGGGGAGCTTCCGACGGCGAGCGCAGTGGTTGGGGATGTGTTCGATGTTGCGAAAAATATCCGTTATCACTGCACCGGACATGTGAACTGTACCTGCTACAAGACGATTCCGGTGAAAAAGATGGACGATATCGTCAGCCGCTACTTTATGCGCCTGCAGGTGGAGGACCGCCCGGGCGTGCTTGCGGGCGTCACCAGCGTGTTTGGAAACAACAACGTCAGCATTGAGCAGTTTATCCAGAAGCGCAAGGAAGGAACGCTGGCGGAGATCGTGGTGATTACCGAGGAAGTGGTGGAGCGCAATTTCAACGACTCCCTGAAAATCCTGCAGACCATGTCCATGATCAAAGAGATATCTGCGGTTATCCGCGTTTATTAAGATGCCCAAAGTGTGAAGCACGGAAAAATCCGGGGCATCATTTACAATATTTAATAAAGAAAGATGAGGAGAAACGAAATGAGCAAGAAACCAACTGTTTTAATGATTCTGGACGGTTACGGACTGAACAAAAGAGTGGACGGCAATGCAGTTGCCGAGGCAAATACGCCGGTAATGGACAAGCTGATGGCGGAGTGCCCGTTTGTCGAGGGACAGGCGAGCGGTCTGGCGGTCGGTCTGCCGGACGGACAGATGGGAAATTCCGAGGTGGGTCATCTGAACATGGGTGCAGGACGCATCGTGTACCAGGAGCTTACCAGAATCACGAAAGAGATTGAGGACGGCGACTTTTTTAAGAACGAAGCGCTGCTGGCAGCCTGCAGAAACGCAAAAGAGAACAACTCTGCGCTTCATCTTTACGGACTTGTTTCCGACGGCGGCGTACACAGTCACATCACGCATATTTACGGACTTCTGGAGCTGGCGAAGAGAGAAGGACTTTCTAAGGTTTACGTTCACTGCTTCCTCGACGGACGTGATACTCCGCCGGAATCCGGAAAAGGCTATGTGGAGCAGTTAGAGGCGAAGATGCAGGAGCTTGGCGTCGGCGAGTGCGTTTCCGTGATGGGACGTTACTATGCGATGGACAGAGACAACCGCTGGGATAGAGTGGAGATGGCATACAATGCGCTTGTAAAGGGAGAGGGCGTTGCGGCTGATTCTATCACCGAAGCAATTCAGAAATCCTACGACGACAGCAAAACGGATGAGTTTGTGATTCCGGCAGTTCTGGTGAGAGACGGAAAACCGGTTGGCAGAATTGCCGACAAGGATTCCATTATCTTCTTCAACTTCCGGCCGGACCGTGCAAGAGAGATCAGCAGAACCTTCTGCTGCGATGATTTCACCGGCTTTGCGCGTGAGAAGCGTCTG
Organism: uncultured Lachnospiraceae bacterium; assembly: GCA_902473545.1. Lineage (GTDB taxonomy): Bacteria > Bacillota > Clostridia > Lachnospirales > Lachnospiraceae > Marvinbryantia. Next base: position 2,378 of record CABRSG010000229.1, read on the forward strand.
GACGTTACCTATGTTTGCTTTACCGAATATGACGAAACCATTCCGAACAAGCTGGTGGCGTTTCACAAGGTTTCCATCACGAATACCTTCGGTGAGTATCTTGCAGCGCACGGCTTAAAGCAGGCGAGAATCGCGGAAACGGAAAAATACGCACACGTTACCTTCTTCTTCAACGGCGGCGTGGAGGAGCCGAACGAGGGCGAGACAAGAATCCTTGTAAAATCCCCGAAGGTTGCTACTTACGATCTGCAGCCGGAGATGAGCGCATACGAGGTATGCGACAAGCTTTGCGAGGCAATCCGCTCCCAGGAGTACGACGTCATCATCATCAACTTTGCAAACCCGGATATGGTTGGACATACCGGCGTGGAGAGCGCTGCAATCAAGGCTGTCGAAGCGGTAGATGAGTGCGTCGGAAAGGCTGTTGCGGCAATTGAGGAAGTAAACGGTCAGATGTTCATCTGCGCGGATCATGGAAATGCCGAGCAGCTTGTAGATTACACGACCGGCGAGCCGTTTACCGCACACACCACCAATCCGGTGCCGTTTATCCTGGTGAACGCAGATCCGGCGTACACGCTGCGCGAGGGCGGTCGCCTTGCGGACATCATCCCGACGCTGATCGAGCTGATGGGCATGGAGCAGCCGGCAGAAATGACCGGAAAATCCCTGCTGGTGCGCAAATAAATGGTAAAAGGACTTGTGCGGGATGCCGTGCAGATTAAAATGAAAGCGCGCGAGGAAAGCCCGCTGATCTCCGTCTACGAGTTCTGCTATGCGGCAGGTCTTGGACTGCGCGTGATGGGCGTTTCGGCAGAGGAAGCCGGAAAGCTGCGTGAAACGGAGGATTTCCCGAAGCTGAAAGAAAATGTGCAGAAGCTTGCGCTGGAATCCGCCGCGTTTGCGGATTATCCGAATGGAGGACGGCTGCAGAGCCTGCTCACCGGATGCCGCTATAAAGGAGAAATGACAGACGAGGCGCGCGAGCTGTTTGATATGGGTTTCACGGGGCGCTGAGTGCTGGTAAATTTCAACAGACATAACATGAAAAAAACAGGGCACAATATCTTCAAAAGGAGGTATTGTGCTTTATGTTTGAATACAGACAGATTATAGATGTGCTCGGCAGGGAAATTCTTGATTCCCGCGGTAATCCTACGGTGGAGGTGGAGGTGCTCGCGGAGGGCGGGGCAGTCGGAAGGGCGGCGGTGCCGTCCGGCGCATCAACAGGAAAATTTGAAGCGATTGAGCTGCGCGACAAGGAGGCGCGGTACGGCGGACTTGGCGTGACGCAGGCGGTGCATCACATTAATACGATACTTGCGGACGCGGTGATCGGCGAAAATGTCCTGCAGCAGGGGCATATTGATAAAATCCTGCTGCGCGCGGACGGAACAAAAAACAAGTCCAACCTGGGAGCAAACGCGATCCTTGGTGTTTCTATGGCAGTGGCAAAGACGGCGGCGCAGAGCCTCGGTATTCCGATGTACCGCTATCTGGGCGGTATCCGTTCCAACACGATGCCGGTGCCGATGATGAATGTATTAAACGGCGGCTGTCACGCAGATAATACGGTCGATCTGCAGGAATTTATGATCATGCCGGTCGGGGCGAAGCTGTTTTCTGAAGGACTGCAGATGTGTGCGGAAATCTATCATCGGCTGAAAAAAATCTTAAAGGAGCGGGGACTTTCCACAGGCGTCGGCGATGAGGGCGGCTTTGCGCCTGATCTTCCCGATGCGCACGCCGTGTTGGAGCTTTTATGCGAGGCGGTGGAGGCGGCAGGCTACCGTCTGCGCGAGGATATCTGCTTTGCGCTGGACGCGGCGGCTTCGGAGCTTTATGATGAGGAACGGCAGGTGTATTGCTTCCCTGGCGAGAGCAAAATGTGCGGTGAGACGGTAGAGCGCACGGCGGAGGAAATGATCGCCTATTATCGGGAGCTGCTGG
>CABRSG010000230.1 GCA_902473545.1 uncultured Lachnospiraceae bacterium
CCCCAGCCGCTCCTATGCGGATGGTATTTATCATCAGAATACCGCGCTGCAGGGTGCGAGGGTATACGGCATAGATATGCATTATTTTAATGTAAACGGTTATATCGTGCGTACGGGGCGCGGATTCGTAGAGGACGACTATACGGAGTTCCGCAAGGTTGTGATTCTTGACCAGACAGCGGCAAGCTCACTGTTCCAGGAGGAAAATGCAGTTGGAAAGACGATTGAGATCAACAGCGAGCCGTTTACCGTGATCGGAGTTGCGCAGGTGGCGTCGCAGTTTGAACCGGTGATCAACAGTATGGATGATTACTATACGTATATGGGTTATGACAGCTCTTCGGGGACGGTATTTATGCCGTCGAGCGCATGGTGCATCGCATATCAGTACGATGAGCCGCAGCATGTTGCAGTGAAAGCGTCGTCTGTGGAGGCGATGACGACGGTTGGCAAGCCGTGTGCAGAAATCCTGAACGCAAACCTGTATACGAACGATACCGAGCTGAAGTATCGGGCGAAGAACACGCTGGAGACGGTGGAACAGCAGCAGCAGATCAATGAATCCACAAATCAGCAGCTGATCTGGATTGCCAGCATTTCCCTTCTGGTGGGCGGTATCGGCGTTATGAACATCATGCTGGTGTCCGTGACGGAGCGAACCAGCGAAATCGGTCTGAAAAAGGCGATCGGCGCGAAAAAGCGCATGATCCTGATGCAGTTTCTGACGGAGGCGGCTGTGCTGACCAGCATGGGCGGTATCCTGGGAGTGGCAGCCGGCATCGGCATGGCGCAGGCAATCTCGCGCATGGCGGACGTGCCGGTGGCGATCAACATCCCGGCAACCATTATTGCGGTACTGTTCTCGATGGTGATCGGCCTGATCTTCGGGTTTATGCCATCTATCAAGGCGGCAAACCTCAATCCGATCGATGCATTACGGCATGAGTGACCCGGTTACTGTTCACAGCAGCTTTCGCGAACAGCGAGTTATATTTTTGGTTACATTTTTGCAGCGAAAAGGGCTTGCATACATTGCTTTTATATGATAATATAAAAAGGTCGCAAAAAATCACGCATCCCTATTTCAAGGGTGGTGCCCGCAGGGTTTCCGAGGAAGCACGGGGTGCGGAAGAAAAACCAAAAGGAGACAGACAAATGAGTGTTATTTCAATGAAACAGTTACTTGAAGCAGGTGTTCATTTCGGACATCAGACCAGAAGATGGAATCCTAAGATGGCTCCGTACATCTACACAGAGAGAAACGGCATCTACATCATCGATCTTCAGAAATCCGTAGGCATGGTAGACGATGCTTACAATGCAGTCGGCGATATCGTGGCAAATGGCGGTACGATCCTGTTTGTAGGAACCAAGAAGCAGGCGCAGGACGCAGTTAAGACTGAGGCGGAAAGATGCGGCATGTTCTATGTGAATGAGAGATGGCTCGGCGGTATGCTGACCAACTTCAAGACCATCCAGAGCCGTGTGGCACGTCTGAAACAGATCGAGTCGATGGAAGCAGACGGCACCTTTGATGTTCTGCCGAAGAAGGAAGTTATCGCTCTGAGAAAAGAGATGGAGAAGCTTAACAAGAACCTTGGCGGTATCAAGGAAATGAAGAAGATCCCGGATGCTATCTTCGTTGTTGACCCGAAGAAGGAAAGAATCTGCGTTCAGGAAGCACATACACTGGGTATTCCGTTAATCGGTATCTGTGATACAAACTGTGATCCGGAAGAGCTGGACTACGTAATCCCGGGTAACGACGATGCGATCCGTGCCGTAAAACTGATCGTTTCCAAGATGGCAGACGCTGTTATCGAGGCAAATCAGGGCGCAGAGCAGGACGTTGTATTTGAAGGCGAAGACTACGCAGAAGAAGCTGCGGCAGAGACGGAGGAATAAGATATGGCAATCACAGCAGGAATGGTAAAAGAATTAAGAGAAATGACCGGAGCAGGCATGATGGACTGCAAAAAGGCGCTCACTGCTACTGAGGGCGATATGGACAAGGCTGTAGAATTCCTCAGAGAAAAGGGTCTCGCTACTGCACAGAAGAAAGCAGGCAGAATTGCAGCAGAAGGTCTCTGCAAGGTTCTCGTATCCGAGGATGACAAGAAGGCGGTTGTTGTAGAGGTAAACGCTGAGACGGACTTCGTTGCAAAGAATGAAACCTTTCAGGCATATGTTGCAGAGGTAGCAGAGCAGGCTATGGCAACGGAAGCAGCAGATATGGAAGCATTTATGGCAGAGAAATGGCTGCCGGATACCAGCAAGACAGTTGCGGAAGCGCTGGCTGGCAAGATTGCGATCATCGGCGAGAACATGAACATCAGGAGATTCCAGAAAGTAGAAGAGGCAGACGGTTTCGTTTCTTCCTATACACATATGGGCGGCAAGATCGGTGTTCTGGTTGATGTTGTAACAGACGTAGTAAACGATGAAGTTAAAGAAATGGCTAAGAACGTTGCAATGCAGATCGCAGCGCTCAGACCGCAGTACACCAACAGAAGCGAAGTAAGCGAAGAGTATATCGCGCATGAGAAGGAAATCCTTCTGGCTCAGATCATGAACGATCCGAAGGAATCCCAGAAGCCGCAGAAGGTAATTGACGGCATGATCAACGGCCGTATCAACAAAGAGCTTAAGGAAATCTGCCTGCTTGATCAGGTATACGTAAAAGCAGAGGACGGCAAACAGACCGTACAGGCTTACGTAGACTCTGTGGCAAAAGCAGCTGGCGCAAAGATCACCGTAAAAGGCTTTGTTCGTTTCGAGACCGGAGAAGGTATCGAGAAGAAGGAAGAGGATTTTGCGGCAGAAGTTGCAAAGCAGATGGGAATGTAATTTCCTGAAACAAAATGTTTATTAAACCCCTGAAGATCCCGGAAAATGGGAAATTTCAGGGGTTTTTTTTGCGTCCAAAATGTATTTGGCACAAGGCGTCAGGTATCTGTGAACATCCTGCTTTCCCGATAGCACAGTTGTAAAAGCCTCAGCGTAGCCCGCTACGCCTGCGTTTTTACAACTGCACTCTCGAAAAAGCATCCTCGCCGAAACAGTAAGGTATTTATCGTGGCTTATACTAGGAGTGACCAGGGTCACCCTGCCCCGCTATAGTTACTGTTCACTCCGTGACCAGTAACACGCTTCGCAATGCACAGAAATGATGCAGAATGCATCATTTCGCGCCGTATGTCTCTGGATTTTCGTGCTTACAGCCCGAAAACACCTCGCGGGATAGTGCCGTGTGAACAGTAACCCCGCTATACATGCATCAGTTTTTTCCGAAACTGCGAAGGCGAACAGTGGTTATACATCTGAAAGCTTCGATTAAAATTACTGACAGATGAAAATCCTGATGCAAGTGCAATATCCGTGATTGAGATTTTGGAATCGGTCAGAAGTTCTTCTGCGTGGCGGATACGCTGGCGTGTGAGGTATTCCTGAAAGGTTACACCTGTAAATTCTTTAAAAAGCCTGGAAAAATGATATTTACTGAATCCTGCGATTTCTGCAGCCTGTTCAAGTGTCAGGTTTTCCCGAAATGAGGTATCGATATACTGACAGACCGTTGTGAATTTTTCCATGTATTCTCTTCGGGAGGAAAAGGATACATCGGTAAATCGAGGAGTATGTTCGAAATTATGGCGTACCAACAGAAGAACAATCTGAATAACAGCAGAGGATACCCAGGCATCGGCCATATAATTACTTTTTTCAGCCTCCCGGATGATTTCCTTGAATTTTGCAGACACTTCCTTAAAGAGTTCCGGACAGGAGACCGGCGTAAGGCAAACAGCTTCCGGTAACAGCAGCAGTGCGCTTCCCATACCGGGAATAGAATAAAAAAGCGACAATGGTGCCTGAAAAATCAGGCGCTTACCGGTGGCAGGTGCCTGCAGTGAATGAATTTCCCCACTGTTGATAAATAACAGATCAAGGGGATTTAGTGTGTAGCACGCATTTCCTATTACGGCCTGGTAGCCGTTTTCTAAAGGCATGATAATTTCAATACTTGTATGCCAGTGAGGCGGATAATCTTCAGCCTCCTGATTTTTAAACAATCGAAACTGTGAAGAACCATATGCAATCGTTTCTTTCATTCCTTTGAGATCTTCAATCATAGTAAAAGATAATCCCTTTCAAAAATAGCAAAATATAGGAAAAGTATAGCAAGAATCAATAAGGAAAACAATAGATTCTTTTTTATAATATAAAAAATGAACAAAAAAGGAGATTACTTATGGCTAAAACATTTAGAGAACGAGCGGAAGAACTTGTAGAACAGATGACTCTGGAGGA
>CABRSG010000231.1 GCA_902473545.1 uncultured Lachnospiraceae bacterium
CCCCCCCTGCCGCTGTGCACGATAGCGGTAATATGCATATGCCGCCGCGCACAGCCCGACCGCAAGACCTGTTAAAAACAGCAACATATTCCCATTCCTCCTTTTCGCTCCTGCCCGGCATTTTTCATGTCCGGCGCACAATTATCCCCGGCATTTTACAGCGATTCCGTAGCTTTTATGTCCCCAGACGATAACCTATTCCCCGCACGGTAAGCAAAATTTTCGGCTCCGCCGGATTGTCCTCGATCTTCTCCCGCAGACGCTTGATATATACCGTCAGCGTATTATCGTTTACAAACTCACCCGCCGCATCCCAGATTTCCTCCAGAAGCACGGAGCGCGTGAGCACCATCCCGCGGTGGTTCAGAAAGATAAGGAGCAGCCGATACTCCATCGCAGACAGGTATATCTCTTTGCCCGATTTTTCCACCGTTCCCTTCACCATATCTACCGACAGATCGCCTATCTTCACCACCGACTGGCTTTTTCCGCTCCGGCGCAGCACCGATTTCATGCGCGAAACCAGCTCGCGTGGGCGGAACGGCTTGCTGATGTAATCATCCGCTCCCATGTCAAGCCCCGTCACCACACTGAATTCATCACCAAGCGCCGTCAGAAAAATCACCGGAATATCATATCTGCTTTTAATCGCCGTGCAGGTGCTGTAACCGTTCCCCTGCGCCAGCGTGACGTCCAGGAGCACCAGCGCAAACTCCTGCACCTCCAGCGCTTCCATCGCGTCCGCCTGCCCGGAGACCGCCGTCACCCGAAAGCCCTCCCCTTTCAGAAAACCCGTCAGATTCTCCACGATTGCCCAGTCATCCTCCACTAATAAAACATCCGTAAAAAACATAAACAAACCTCACAAAAAACTTGAACCAAAAAACAAACTATGTTATAGTAACAATAAGGAAGAACAACCGCCCACAAAGTGGTTAGCCTCCCGTTTCGGTTTATAAGCCTACCTGGACCGCTAAGTACAAGGTAGGCTTAGTTTTTTATTTTCGCCTGTTTTCTATGTGCGCGAATAATGAGCCATGCGGATGTGCTTGCACATCCATCTGGCGAATATCGCGACATCCGGCAGAGAGCTGCCGGATAAGCAAGCAGTGTTACTACGAATATACCGAATGAAACCATTAAGGAAATCGCTTCGAATACAGACATTTCACACCACCTCCCTTCTTTTGCAAGTACGGGAGGCTCACCACCCTGTTACACGGTTGTCTATTATTCAGATTATCACATAAACACATTTTTTACAACTTAATTCGTAATACAATCGTAAAAAGAGCTATGCAGCATTTTTCTTCCTGCACAGCTCTTTCTATATTATATATTATCTTTCTTTTCTTCAGCAGCGTTTGCTCATCACGGAACTCACCTCTACAGATTCGTATACCCCATCAGCGATTCATCCACCGCCTTCGCCGCCTCGCGCCCTTCGCGGATCGCCCACACGACAAGGGACTGTCCGCGGTGCATATCGCCTGCGGTAAAGACATTCGGGATGCTGGTCTGATATCTGCCCGGCTCGGTCGCCACGTTGGTGCGCCCGTCGAGCGCCACCTTAAAGGCGTCCGTCACATACTTCTGGGAACCGAGGAAGCCAGCCGCGATCAGCACGAGGTCGACGTCCACGATCTCCTCTGTGCCCTCCACCGGAACCATCATCATGCGTCCGCTCTTTTCGTCGCGCTTGCTCTCCAGCTTCACGAGCTTTGCCTGGCAGACCTCGCCCTTTTTGTTTGCGATAAATTCCGTGACGGTCGTCTGATAGACGCGCGGGTCATGCCCGAACACCGCGATCGCCTCCTGCTGACCGTAGTCGGTCTTGCAGACTCTCGGCCACTGCGGCCATGGATTGTTTGCCGCGCGCGTATCCGGCGCCTTCGGCATCATCTCAAGCTGCAGCACGCTCGCCGCGCCGAGGCGGATGGACGTGCCAACGCAGTCGTTTCCGGTGTCGCCGCCGCCGATCACCATCACCTTTTTGCCCTTTGCGGAGATGAATTTTCCATCCTCAAAATTAGAATCCAGAAGGCTCTTTGTGGTCGCCTTTAAGAAATCCACCGCAAAATAAATGCCCTTTGCCTCGCGCCCCGGCACCTTGATATCGCGCGGGTTGGAGGCTCCGCAGCAAAGCACCACACGGTCATAATCCTTCAAAAGCTGCTCTGCCGGGATGTCCTCACCGATGTTGGCGTTCGTCACAAAGGTGATGCCCTCTGCCTCCATGATCGCCAGACGGCGGTCGATGATATGCTTCTCCAGCTTCATATTCGGAATACCATAGCGCAGAAGTCCTCCGATGCGGTCGTTTCTCTCAAACACCGTCACCAGGTGACCGCGCTTGTTAAGCTGCATCGCCGTCGCCAGACCGGACGGGCCGCTTCCGACCACCGCCACGCGCTTTCCGGTGCGCACCTTCGGCGGATTCGGCTTTACCAAACCCTTCTCGTAAGCATTTTCGATGATCGCGCGCTCATTCTCCTTCGTCGCCACCGGCTCCCCGTTCAGATTGCAGGTACATGCCGCCTCGCAGAGCGCCGGACACACGCGTGACGTAAACTCCGGGAAGCAGTGCGTCTTTGTCAGACGCAGATATGCCTGCTCCCAGTTTCCCGTGTAGACAAGGTCGTTCCACTCCGGCACCAGATTATTTAAGGGGCAGCCCGACGCCATACCGCCGATCATCATTCCCGACTGACAGAACGGCACACCGCACGCCATACACCGCGCCGCCTGCTGACGCTGCTTCTCCCTGGAGAGCGGAGTATGGAATTCGTTGAAGTTTTTGATACGGACCTTCGGGGAAGCCGCCGCTGCAGTCTCCCGCTCATAATCCATAAATCCTGTTGGTTTTCCCATCTTCGTCTCCTCCTATCCTTTCTTGATCGCGTTGAACGCCTCAATCTGTGCCTGCTCGCTGCTCAATCCCTTTTCCTCCATCTGAACGATGGTGTTCATCATCCGCTTGTAGTCATTCGGGATGATCTTCTTGAATTTCGGCAGATATTCCTCAAAATGCTCCAGAACTTCCTTGCCCTTCACGGAATTTGTATACTTCACGTGATCCTGGATCATTTTCTTCAATTCTTCCACATCGTATTTGTTGGTCAGCTTCTCAATGGAAACCATCTCTTTATTGACTTTCTTGTAGAGGTCGCTGTCCTCATCCAGCACGTAGGCGATACCGCCGCTCATGCCCGCCGCAAAGTTTTTGCCGGTCCTGCCGAGGATCACCGCCCGTCCGCCGGTCATATATTCGCAGCCATGCTCGCCGACGCCCTCTACCACGGCAACCGCGCCGGAGTTGCGGACGCAGAAACGCTCGCCTGCCACACCGTTGATGGAGGTGCTGCCGCTGGTAGCGCCATAAAGCGCCACGTTGCCGACGATGATGTTCTCATCCTGTTTGTAGGTAATTCCCTTCGGCGGGGACACGATTAGTCTGCCGCCGGAAAGCCCCTTTCCAAAATAATCATTGCTGTCGCCTACAAGCTCCAGCGTCAGCCCCTTCGGGATAAACGCGCCAAAGCTCTGTCCGCCCGCGCCGTTGCATTTTACGGTGAAGGTATCGTCCTCCAGCGTGTCGCCGTACAGCTTCGTGATCTCCGAACCGAAAATCGTTCCGAACGCGCGGTCCACATTGGACACATCCACCTCGATACTGCGCTTCTGCTTCTTCTCAAGCGCGCCCTTCAGCTTCTTCAGCAGGATCTTCTCGTCCGCCGTCTTTTCCAGATGGAAGTCGTAAACATGCTCCGGCTCGAAGGTGCATTTCTGTCCCGCATACGGGTTATCGAGGATCGCGCTCAGATCTACGCGCGCCGCCTTCTCCTTGTAGAAGCCCTCGCCCTTTCTTAAAAGATCGCTTCTGCCTACCAGCTCATCGACCGTGCGCACGCCCAGCTTCGCCATATATTCGCGCAGTTCCTGTGCGATAAAGCGCATAAAGTTGATAACATATTCCGGTTTGCCGCGGAAACGCTTGCGCAGCTCCGGATTCTGGGTGGCAACGCCCACCGGACAGGTATCCAGATTGCAGACACGCATCATCACGCAGCCCATCGTTACCAGCGGAGCGGTGGCAAAGCCAAATTCCTCCGCGCCGAGGATCGCCGCGATCGCAACATCGCGTCCGCTCATCAGCTTACCGTCCGTCTCAATGCGCACCTTATTCCGCAGCCCGTTCATCATCAGCGTCTGATGCGTCTCAGCAAGGCCAAGCTCCCACGGAAGACCGGCGTTGTGGATGGAGCTGCGCGGCGCCGCTCCGGTACCGCCGTCA
>CABRSG010000232.1 GCA_902473545.1 uncultured Lachnospiraceae bacterium
AAGATATCTGGAAGATAATTAGTTGCTGTTCATATCAGCCTCAAACACCTGCTGCGACGCGAAGCTGGTCCTGTGGGGTTGAGGCGTGAGAACATGATTCAAGCGTGAGCAAATCCCATTCGCGAAGCGAATTTTAAATGGATTTGCGAAGATTGCTGTGAACAGAGTGAACAGTAACGATTTATCCCCCTCCTTTCATGTTCTTTTTTATCTTTCCATCTTCTCTTATTGGTTATTATATATAATTTGTGTTATTTTTGCAAGTGTTTTTTACATTTTTAATTTATATTTTTTTAATACCGCAAACCATGCTTTTCCTTTGCATTTTCCGGCAAAGTAGGTTATACTGTGTTTATAAATACGTATTTTGATTTAGTGAGGAGTGGTTTTATGAAACTGGAAAAGCTTAACGACAACCAGATACGCTGCACACTCACGCGCGAAGATCTGGCATCGCGCCATCTGAACCTGCTCGAGCTTGTCTACGGCGGTGAGAAGGCAAAATCGCTGTTCCGCGAGATGATGCAGCAGGCTGCTTATGAATTTGGTTTTGAAGCGAACGACATTCCTATTATGATAGAAGCAATTCCCATGTCTTCGGAATCTCTGATTTTGATCATCACCAAGGTGGAGGATCCGGATGAGCTGGATACCCGCTTTGCAAAGTTCGCTCCCGGCGGCGATGCGCCCGATGCGGAAGGCACCTTCTCCGGTCTGAAAATGGAGGGAGCGGACGATATTCTGAATCTGGTCCGCAAGCTTCGTGAGGCACATAAAAATATGCTGCAGAAGACAGCGGAAAACGGACAGCAGACGGACGCTCCTGCCGAAGATACCGAGCTGGCGGCGGACATCACCCGACTTTACTGCTTCGGCTCTCTGGATGACGTCATCCACGCGGCTCACGCGCTCGGCGGCAGCTACCGTGGAGAAAATTCGCTGTACAAACACCCGGAAACATTGGAATACTACCTGTTTCTCGACAGTTCTTCGCACACGCCGGAGGAATTCAACCGCATCTGCAATACGCTGTCGGAGTATGGCGCGAGCGTCAGATTTTCCGAGGGCGCTATGGGATACCTGTCCGAACACGGTGTCTCTATCATACTGAAGGAAGCCGTGCAGCGGCTGGCTGATATTTAAACATTAAAAATCCCGCAGGTGCTTCCTGCGGGATAAAAAATACCCGGACGTTTCTTCGTCCGGGCATTCTTTTTTATCTTTTCACATCTTTTCGGAGCTTTTTGCTTCCGCCTCCACAGCCGCCGCAGGTACTGCAGTTTCCTGTACAGTGAGATCCCTCCTTACTGGATTTCACCATAAAGCGGATTACCAAAAATATCACCGCTGCCAGTATCACAATTACAATCAGATTCCCAAGAAATGCGGGCATGCTAACCCCTCCTTTTTATTGACCTCATGATACCTTTTGCCGCCGGCATCACCTTGCATTCACTGACATTTTGGCATCGATGCTGTAATGCCCTTTTTCCGGCTCATAGCCCTTGCGGAAGAGCAGGTAGATCAGACCGATCAGCGCCGCAGCCGCCACGATCGTGAAAATGTTGAAGCTCACCTCGCCGGTAATCAGGCCGCCAAGCTGGTATACAATCATCGCAACCACGTATGCGAATCCACACATATAGCCAATCGCGCCGAGCGTCCACTTCGTATTGTTCATCTCACGCTTGATCGCACCCATTGCTGCAAAGCACGGTGCGCAGAGCAGGTTGAAGATCATAAAGCTGTATGCGGTAAGCGCGGTAAAGTCTGCCGCGATCAGATTCCACACCTCGTCTCCCGCCTCGGAAAGCTCTCCCGAATAATGATACAGGATACCAAAGGTATTTACAACCTCTTCTTTTGCGATCAGACCGGTAACAGTTGCAACCGTTGCCTTCCATGCCATGTCGCCAACCCAGCCGAGCGGGATAAAAATCCATGCCACTGCTCTTCCGATGGTAGCCAGCAGAGAAGTATTGTTGTCCTCTACCATGCCGAACGCGCCGTCTGTGAAGCCGAAGCCCTGCAGGAACCAAAGCACGATGGAGCTGAGCAGGATAACAGTACCCGCTCTCTTGATGAAGGACCAGCCGCGCTCCCAGGTTGCGCGAAGCACGTTGCCGACCGACGGAAGATGATATGCCGGAAGCTCCATAACGAACGGAGCCGGTTCACCGGCAAATGCCTTGAACTTCTTCAGCATGATACCGGAAATAACCACCGCCGCAATACCGATAAAGAATGCGGACGTCGCCACCAGGGAGGAGCCTCCGAAGATTGCGCCTGCAAAAAGGCCGATGATCGGCATCTTTGCGCCGCACGGGATGAATCCGGTCGTCATGATCGTCATCTTACGATCACGGTCCTGCTCAATAGTACGGGATGCCATGATACCCGGAACGCCGCAGCCAGTTGCCACCAGCATCGGAATAAAACTCTTACCTGACAGACCGAAACGGCGGAAAATACGGTCCATGATGAACGCAACACGCGCCATATAACCGATATCCTCAAGGATTGCCAGGAACAGGAACAGTACCAGGATCTGCGGAACGAATCCAAGCACCGCGCCGACGCCGGCAACGATACCATCCTGGATCAGGGAGTACAGCACACCCTCCACATGAAGAGCGCCGAGGATACTGTCAAAAAATCCCGGAACGATTTCCCCGAACAGCACATCGTTTACCCAGTCGGTTCCCATGGTTCCGATAGAGAAGGAATATCCGCCCATCGCAACCGCATAAATCGCAAACATAATTACCGCAAAAATCGGAAGCGCTAAAATCCGGTTCGTCACGATCTGGTCGATCTTATCAGATACCGTCATGCTGTGCTTTGCGCGTTTTTTCTTCACAGCCTTTGCAACGATGCCGCTGATAAAGGTATATCTCTGGTTTGTGATGATGCTCTCCGCGTCATCGTCCAGCTCATTTTCACACGCCTTAACTGCATTTTCCACATCCTGCGCCGCAGAACCGGAAAGCTGCAGCTCCTCCAGAACCCTTTCGTCCCGCTCAAACACCTTTACCGCATACCAGCGAAGATACTGCGCATCCACTTTGCCGGAGATTGCCGTCTCAATCTGGCTGATCGCATCCTCCACGCATCCGGTGTACATCTGAAGAGGCCTGTTTTCTTTCTTTGCCTTTGCAGCAGCCACGGCTTTATTTGCCGCCTCCATACTTCCCTGCGATTTCAGAGCGCTCATCTCGACCGCCTCGCAGCCAAGCGCCTTGCCAAGCTTATTTAAATCGATCTGGTCGCCGTTCTTGCGTACAAGATCCATCATGTTTACTGCAATGACGGTCGGCAGACCAAGCTCCAGAAGCTGCGTCGTAAGATACAGATTTCGCTCGATATTGGTGCCATCCACAATATTTAAGATAGCGTCCGGCTTCTGTGTTACCAGATAGGTTCTGGACACGACCTCCTCCAGTGTGTACGGTGACAGGGAATAAATTCCCGGCAGGTCCTGGATGACCACGTCCTTGTTCCCTTTGAGACGTCCCTCTTTCTTTTCCACAGTAACACCCGGCCAGTTTCCAACATACTGGTTGGAACCCGTCAGGCTGTTGAACAGAGTAGTTTTACCGCTGTTCGGGTTACCTGCAAGTGCGATTTTTAATTCCATTGCTTTTCTCCCTTCCAAAGTTAGATTTTTCTAACCCTTTTGCCCAAAAAAGACACTTTCCTTATTTTATTTCCACCATCTCTGCGTCCGCTTTGCGGATGGATAATTCATACCCACGGATATTCAGCTCCATCGGATCACCCAGCGGCGCAACCTTCCGTACCTGAATCTCCACACCTTTCGTAATGCCCATATCCATGATCCGGCGCTTTACCGGACCTTCCCCGTGCAGTCTCGTCACCACAACAGTCGAGCCCACTCCTGCATCTCTCAGCGTTTTCATAGTTCTCCTCCTCAAATCATGATTCGATTGGCCATGGAACGATCCAATGCCACTCTGCCGTCTTTTACCTGCAAGATCAAATTTCCGCCGATCTGGTTGACCACCGTGATCTCTCCATTTACAAGAAAGCCGAGCTCCACCAGATGCTGTCTCACCTCATCCTTTCCGGTAATTCCCTGGATCGTGACCGTTTCTCCTTTTCTTGCCATTGTCAGGGGCATCATACGCTTTTCCCTCCTTATGTACACGTAAACCCAGGCGGAAACCTTCCCGCCAATCAATGTTAGCTATTTCTAACTGCATATAGGTTAGCACTTGC
>CABRSG010000233.1 GCA_902473545.1 uncultured Lachnospiraceae bacterium
TCGGGGAAAAAACGATTGGAAAATCCCTGCAGGCTTACGAGCTGCTCACAGGCGAAAAGCTTTAAAACAAGCCGCTGCATTTTCTGTTCATCGCAGAAAATGCAGCGGTATTTTATGTATACTTCAGGGCACAGATTCTCCTGGCTTCCCGGAATATAGAAACATCAGGAATTACACACCCAGGATCCGTGTCTTCAGCTCCTCCGCAGAGTCCACGATCATCTCCGCGCCCTGCTGCTTCAGAAATTCCCGCTCCCGGAAGCCCCAGCTCACGATGATGCAGTCCATCCCGGCATTCTTTGCCGTCTCAATGTCCACCTCGGAATCGCCGATATAGACCGCATCCTGCCGGTCGATCTGCAGTTCCTTTAATACCTCGTTCACGGAGTCCGGTGCAGGCTTCTTTTTCACCCCCGCCTTTTCCCCGATCGCGCAGTCCATCAGCCCGGCAAAGTACTGCTGATTGAGCTCCTGTACAGCAAAGTCCCCCTTATTGGAGACAACCGCTGTCCGGCAGCCCTTTTCCCGCAAAGTGCACAGCAGCTCTAAGATGCCGTCATAGGGCTTCGTCTTATCGGCGCAGTGCTCTTTGTAGTGCGCTTTAAAGCTTGCCAGAATCTTCTCTTTTTCTTCTGCAGAGCTGCCCGCGGGAGTTGCCCTCTCGATCAGCTTCTGCATCCCGTTGCCCACAAAGCGGCGTACTTCATCCAGCGTCCTCGTAGGACAGCTCGCCTCCGCCAACGCAAAATTCAGACTGTCCTTCAAATCCTCCAGCGTATCCAGAATCGTTCCGTCCATATCAAAAACCGCAAGTTTATAATTCATGATGCGCACTTCCTTTCCGGAATAGTATAACATACCCCGCTTCATTTTGCGACAACATTTCACGTTAATCTTTTTTAATAAATACCGGCATATCCTCCAGCGTTACCTGCACAGTAATCCAGCTTCCGCCCGGATATTCCTGTCCGATCCAGGCGTCCTTCCAGATAACGTCGCTGCCGGGTAAGTAGACCCTGCGCGTTTTTGCCCCTGCCTCCAGGACCGGTGCCGCCAGCACCCGGCTGCCGTAGAGGTATTCATCCTCCACCTCCCAGGCAGTTTTATCCTCCGGGAATTCATAAAACAGCGTCCGCATCACCGGCGTGCCCTTTTCATGCGCCTCTTTCATCAGCTCACGCGTGTAATCGCGCATCTGTTCACGCAGATTCAGATACTTCACACAGATATTGTATACAGTGTCCCCGTAGCACCACACCTCATTCGGAGCGCCGGAGAGACAGGTCGCTCCGCCCGTCGTACCAAACTGCGGCTGACGCGGTTCACGGTCGCCGTGCAGGCGCATCACCGGGCAGAAAGCTCCCCACTGGAACCAGCGCACAAACAGCTCCCGGAATGCCGGGTCAGACGGGTCTCCGCCGTGAAAACCCCCGATGTCCGTCGTCCACCACGGAATGCCGGCAAGCCCCATGTTCAGTCCCGCTGCAAGCTGATTTCTCATGCTCTCAAAGCTGGAGGCAATATCGCCGGACCACACGAGCGCCCCATATTTCTGGCTGCCCGCCCAGGCGCAGCGCAGCAGATTGACGATATTTTCCTGTCCCTCCGCTTCCATGCCCTCATAAAAGGTGCGGGCGTAATCCAGCGGATAAAGGTTGCCGACCTCCAGATCGGTTCCCAGATAATAACGGTAATTATCAAAATCATACGCGGTATACTCCGGCTCCGCCTCGTCCAGCCAGAACACCCGGATTCCCTTCTCATAGTAATTTTTCTTTGCCTTCTCCCAGACAAATTCCCGTGCTCCCGGATGTGTGGCGTCGTAATAAAGCGTGGCGCCCTGGAAATACTGTCCGGTGCGGAAGCCCCGCTCCGTCCGGATCAGATAGCCCTTTTCCAGCATTTCCTCAAAGTTTTCGCTCTCTCTGTCCACGGTCGGCCAGATAGAAACCATCAGCTCGATCCCCATCTCCTTCAGCTCGCGCACCATCGCATCGGGATCCGGCCAGTAGACCGGATCAAACTTCCACTCTCCCTGCTTCGGCCAGTGAAAGAAATCGATCACGATCAGATCAATCGGCAGATTCCGGCGCTTATATTCGCGCGCCACCTCCAGAAGCTCCTCCTGCGTCTGATAGCGCAGCTTGCACTGCCAGAAGCCAAGCCCGTACTCCGGCATCATCGGAACCGTTCCGGTAACAGACGCATACGCCTCCTCGATTTCCTTTGGCGTATCGCCCGCCGTCACCCAGTAATCGAGCGCCTTCGTCGCATATGCCTCAAAGCTCATAATATTTCTTCCAAACACCGCGCGCCCGATAGACGGATTGTTCCACAAAAGCCCGTACCCGCGCGAAGAAATCAGAAACGGAACGCTCGCCTGTGAGTTTCGGTGCGCCAGCTCCAGATCCATCCCCTTCAGGTCCAGGTACGGCTGCTGATACTGCCCCATTCCATAAAGCTTTTCATGCGGATCCTTTGACTCGAAACGCATTGTCAGACGGTAATCCCCGGCAATATTCGGGCAAAATTCACGCGCCTCCACCTCGATCGCGCTGCATTTCGCATCCCGGACATCCCGGCGGTTCCGCCAGTATTCCTCCAGAAGAATCTCACCCTTCTGATTGTAAATCATAATTTTCCCAAGCTTTGAGATCGTGGCTGAGATTTTGCCGTTCGCAATCTCTGCGCCCGCGTCTGTCTCCCGGATACTGCACTCTGTATGCATACTGCCGGTGCATTCGCGTGCCGATGCCGCATTCTGCCGGTCGTCTGCAGACCGCTGCAGCGCCCAGTCGTTCTCCGGCATACGGCTGTTTTTGGTCGCGCGGATACGCAGAGAATTCTGTCCCCAAGGCTCTATCCAGAGTTCCTCCGCGTCATAGTGAAATTTCAGTTTTCCATCTTCGATTTTTAGCATATGTTGTTCCCCCTCGTTATCCTTTTACAGCTCCAAAAGCCAGGCAATATAAGCTTCAGCCGGGAATTTCCGGTACCGGTACCGGAACCGTTCATCCATCCCTTCCCGTATCCGCCGTACCGCAGAGCCGCGTCACTGTTCACTCCGTTCGCAGTAACAGAGCCGCTCTTTCAGCAGGGTGTTGCGTTTTGTCACCGTGACATTGCGCACCGCATACGCCAGCGCCTTTTTCGTCCCGACGAGCACAAGAATTTTTTTTGCCCGCGTGATGCCCGTATAGATCAGATTCCGCTGCAGCATCACAAAATGATTCATGAGAACCGGCATCACAACGATCGGATACTCCGAGCCCTGCGCCTTGTGAATCGTCGTGGCGTAGGCATGAACCAGCTCATCCAGTTCCGTCGCGTCGTATTCCACAGCGCGCCCGTCAAAGCTTACTTTCAATGTACGGCCTCCGATATCCACCGATTCAATGATGCCGATGTCCCCGTTAAATACTTCCTTGTCGTAATTGTTTCTTATCTGCATGACCTTATCATTCGGGCGAAAGATAAAACCGCTCCTGCGCAGCCCGTCCCCCTGCGGGTTTAAAGCCTCCTGCAGCGCCAGGTTAAGGTTCGTCGCACCCACAACGCCCTTCTGCATAGGCGTAAGTACCTGGATCTGATTAACCGGCGTGTGATAAAAGCGCGATAATTTGTGCTGCACGAGATTTACAATTTCAAGCACGGCATCCTCCGGCTCTTCCTTTGCAATAAAGAAGAAATCTGTGTCATTCCCGTTTGAGATATCCGGCAGCTTTCCCTCGTTGATTTTATGCGCGTTCATGACAATGCGGCTGGTCTGCGCCTGACGGAATATCCGCGTCAGACGGATGACCGGAAAGCACCCGGAATCCATGATGTCGCGCAGCACGTTGCCCGCTCCGACCGACGGGAGCTGGTCGATATCGCCCACCAAAATCACACGCATCCCGGCGGGAACCGCCTTTAAAAGTGCATTCATCAGGATAATGTCGATCATGGAGCACTCATCCACGATCAATACGTCGCCTTCCAGCGGATGCTCCTCATTTTTCTGGTAGCCCTCCGGCGGCTTGTACTCCAGAAGCCGGTGAATCGTTTTCGCCTCCATTCCGGTCGTCTCCTCCAGACGTTTCGCCGCTCTTCCGGTGGGCGCCGCCAAAAGAATTTTCAGCCCGAACGCGCGGTATGCCGCCAGAATACCCTGCACGGTGGTTGTCTTTCCGGTTCCGGGGCCGCCGGTCAGAATCATCACCTTCGACACCGCCGCCC
>CABRSG010000234.1 GCA_902473545.1 uncultured Lachnospiraceae bacterium
TACGAAATGGCACGGGAATTCGGACCGAAGGGAATTACCTCCAACTGTATTTTAATCGGGCACTGTGAAGAGGATGTTCCGGAGGAAACCACGTTGAGCGACGAGGAACGCGCCAGAATGCTTGCCCGGATTCCGGTGGGCCGCATGATGGTTCCGCAGGATGTGGTGGGGGCGTTTTGCTTCCTGGCAAGCGAGGAGGCAAGCTTTGTAAACGGCGCCCGGATTGACGTCAACGGCGGTCTGATTGTAGGATAAACAGGAAGCATAGAGAAAGAAGGAGGAGAGAAGAATGGGACTGATATATAATGATGGTATGCCGTATTATGAGGTGCCGGAGCTGACAGCGGAGGAAAAAGCGATGCCGGCTTCCCGTTTTTACACGGACTATAAGCTTTATCCGCCGAATCCTCTGCAGCAGCAGATTCTGGATGCCGGTCCGATGGCGGTGGAGGACGCTATTCCGATTGAACACTGGCTGGACCATCTTCAGATAAAAGGTTATCCGAAGGTATGCTACGGTTACACGATGATGCCGGAGGGATATGGCTTTTATATCGAGTATTCCGTATCTCCGGTCACCTGGCAGGGAAAATGGAGACGCTGGTACGGAAAATGGTACAATCAGCATTCGAAGAGCATGGTAAAAGGGCAGGGAAACCTGCGCTATAAAATCTGGAATCCGCTGGACCACTGGGACCACAGATTTGTAAACGGAGAAAACGATAAGGACGGTGTCTGGTCACTGGAAACGCTGGATCTGGGCGCGACAGGAGACCCGTCTAAGGGAATCCCGGCAATTTCACATAATATTGATCTGCGCGATTACGGGCTTTCGGAGGAGCGCTATCAGAAGCTGCTGGATGCCGACTGCCGGGCGGATGCGTGCTGGGAAGAATTTGAAGGACATCCGGGGCATCATCTGGTGCTGCGCTTCAGCCGTCCGTGTCCGCTTGGCGGAAGAGAGAGCATCAACTGTGAGTGGATGGGCTTTTACGCGAAGGACGGAAAGATTATCCGCGATGAGGATACACCGGTGGATAATACCTATCTGAAGAATGTTCTGACGCACAATACGATTGAGCGCCAGCATCTGTATGAGGTTCTGCCGGATTTATATGAGGCTTACAGCAGGCTGCCGGTGGACGAGGACTGACCGGCCGCGTCTGTGAGCGCACGAAACAATAACGACTACTGCAAGGAGGCAGACATGGGAGCAATTAAGACATCGTTTGTGAATGTGGCAAAGCGTTCTCCGGGTGTGTTATATGAGCCGGTACAGAAAAGTGAAAAACAGAGAATTGCGGTACTGGTTATGCATTCGGATGAAGATTATCTGCTCTGGCCGACAGGCCCCGAACTGGCAAAAAGAGGGTATACGGTTCTGAATGCGAATGTCATGAGCAAGGAAGGGATTATCTTCAGCCAGATAGAGAAAACCAGGAGTGTGAAGGCTGCGGTAGAGGATCTGCGTTCGCTTCCCCAGGTAGAGAAGATTGTGCTGATGGGGCACAGCGGCGGCGGAACTCTGATGTCGGCATATCAGGCGGTTGCGGAAAACGGACCGCAGGTTTTCCAGGGACCCGAAAAAATATTTCCGTACCCGGACAGTGAAGAGCTGCCGCCCGCGGACGGTTTGATGCTGCTGGATTCGAACTGGGGAAATGCAGTCATGCAGCTTCTCAGCCTTGACCCGGCGGTGGAGGATGAGCACAGCGGGATGCTGATTAACGAGGAATTAAATCTTTTTAATCCGGTGAACGGGTTTGATGAAAAGGGGTCCGTCTATCCGGATGCGTTTATCAGGAATTTTCAGAAGGCGCAGAGCCTGCGGAATATTTATATTCTGGAATATGCACTGAGTCGTCTGATGAAGATTGAAGCGGGCGGGGGGAATTATACAGATGACGAACCGCTGATTATTCCGGGAAGTGCGCAGGTATTTTTAAATAATAAGCTGTACGCCCAGGATATCCGTCTGATGTCCCATACGCAGAAGCCGTATCTGCTGCTGCATCCGGATGGAAGCAGGACAGAGGAGATTATCCGCAGCCTCAGAGGATCGGAAAATCCGGTCTCGCTTACCTCCTCCTTCTGGGAGGGCGCAAGATTTCTCTCCGTAAAGACTTATCTGAATTCTTACGCCGTGCGCACTTCGGATGATTACGGGTTCGACGAAGACCATATATGGGGAGTGGAGTGGGAATCCACTTACAACTGCCCGCCGGGCAATGTGGCGCACATAAAATCTCCGCTGCTGGTCATGGGCATGACTGCTGGCTGGGAGTTTCTGGCGTCGGAGACTATTTATAACATGGCGGCAAGCAGAGATAAAACGATCGCGTTTGTGGAGGGTGCGACACATAAGTTTACCCCGGCAAAACATCTGGAACAATTTCCGGGACAGTTCGGGGACACCATGAAAACACTGCATGATTTTGTGGATGAGTGGCTCAGCGCCGGAAGATTCTGAAACACGCGGCGGGCTGTGCGGCAGTTTACGAAAAGGAGAGATGATCTATGAGAGTGAAAGCGATACAGAACATCGACGGTTTCTATAAAGCAATCAGAAAGTGCAAAGGAAGAGTGGAGCTGATTACCGATGAGAAGGATGTCCTGAATCTGGCCTCGAAGCTGACACAGTACATTGGACTGACCAGAGTATTCAGCAATCCGGACATCGAGGCATTTGAAATCGTTTGCTATAATGCGGAGGACTACAGCCTGCTTCGGGAGTACCTTGTACCGGAGGAATAAAAGGCAAAGCCGTCCTTGCATTTTTCAATGTGCGGTACTATAATATTTGTGTCACACCAGTTCCGGGAGGAGTGCGGTTTGCCCGTATCGGAGGTGTCCGGTCTCACAATGATAATCCCGGTGACACGCTCCGGCTGGTGTGATTTTCTATGCTGCTGCTCATTTCGATTACAGTAGCTCTTTTTCTGAATAGTTTTCATATTACTGATAGGGCGTATAGAGATAAGCCATCGGTTAATATGGTCACACAGGAGACGCTTAACTTATAACATCTTCTTCTTGATATGTTTCAAATAATTTTTCTTAAAATCTCTCACGTTGTCGAAAAAATCCAATTCTGAAGCAGAGAAAGAGCCTGATTCTGCTTTTTCGGAGAGCAGTTCCAGAGTGCAGATTAAATCGGCTACCTGGAATAATTTGTAGTCCACCGGTTTTACCTTACGGAATTCAACATGTGCGTATAAGGTGCTGAAAACAGATGTCAGTATTTTAGTGAGTTCTATCTGCCCATTGTCGTAATATACAATTACGCTATTAAAGCTATTCCAGAAATTTTCATTAGTACGCAGGATTTTGGCGATTTCTTTGGAAAGCCTTGCTGTCATAGTGATTACGTCGGGGCATTCGCTTTTCCGGATCTTTGCGCATGCGTATTGGATGTCCAGTTTTCTGCAGAAATGGAACAAGGCATTGAAAAGACGTTTTCTGTCTTCAACGAGGTCATTTGCATAGACAGATTCCCTGCGAATCAGCGGGCCGGTGTGTACCGCATGCTGGGCATATCCAAGGTTACGCAGATGCTCTTCAAAGCTGCTTATGTTGTTGGAAATATCTATATTTTGGTTATGTAGAACCATGGCGACCAGATAATATGGGGAATGCGCCTCATATGGTCCGAAATCGCCGGATTCATCAATGAATACGCTCAGTATTTTTTCTGACATTTCTTTTCCCTGGTGGCTTACAAGTTTTTGCACTATAAAATCGTCTGAAAGGTGACAATAAAAATGGCGGGGAAATTCCCCGCCGCTCGGTGGACCAGGGTCTTTCGACCAGCCCAATCAGTGGTGTCCACTGACTTATTCTATTTTTATTCTACCCGAAATATGCGTGCTTGTCAAACAAAACTTTTTGAACGCGCGCAGCCACTTGACGGAAGTCAGATTTGGCTTTATAATGAGTTATCAGTAATTGATAATGAACAATAGGAGGTCAAGATTATGGCAAACGTTACGAAAGAAATGCTGATTGGAGAAATTCTCCAGTTGGATCCGAATATGGCAGCAGTATTGATGGGAAGCGGAATGCACTGCGTAGGATGCCCGTCCTCACAGATGGAATCCCTCGAAGAGGCTGCGATGGTTCACGGAATCCCGACAGATCTGCTGGTGGCAAGACTGAACGCATACCTGCAGAGCGTTGGAAAATAAAATAATGGAAATGTGGAGCGGCGGGG
>CABRSG010000235.1 GCA_902473545.1 uncultured Lachnospiraceae bacterium
CGCCATTTGTTTTACCTGTCCAAGTGCCTTTGCAACTGCCGGAATGCACAGAATGATTACCGTCACAATTCCCTCCGCAAAGATGTAGCAGGCATTATACGTCATCGAATACGGAAGCGCACCCCAGCCTTCCCAGGCATATTCTCCAAAGAAAATCCATCCGGAGATCACCGCAAATACCCAGCGTCCAATAATGCCGACTATGTATCCCTTCACAAGACCTCCCTTTGCGTTGCAGAAAAATCCGGAAATTCCGAGCGCACCGAACGCCAGCGGATAATCCACCAGTACCTGCGCCGGAGACAGAATGTACGGATCTACCAGAAACTGCAGGACGCCGTATGCCATACCGGTCATGATGCCCGTCGCCGGCCCATAGAGATAGCCGATCAGACAGATGAACAGCATACTGAAAAGCGTCACAGAACCGCCGAACGGGAACTCATACACCTTCAGCATGGACGTCACCATCGCGAGCGCCATCGCCATCGCGCAGAACACAAGCTGCTTCGTGCCGCCTTCCTTCTTTCCGCCGCCTGCTTTTGCGGCAGCCACCGCCGCCGCGATGAGGAGCGCCGCCAGGATTACCGCCGTTCCAACCTTGCCTGCTGTGGTAAGGAGCAATTCTCCCTCCACCTCTGTTACAAAAAATGACATAAAAAAACCTCCTTAAATAAAATTTGACAGGAGGAGCTTCTTCGGTAGTTTGCTTCCTTACGCCGGTATTACCCGGTTCAAGTAGTGAGGGTCAGCACCGCAGTGCTTTCTCAGCCAAAGGCTCCCCTAGCATAAAATGCTATGCAGTTGTCATTTCTCATCCATTGTACCACCGGACGCTCAAATGTCAAGCGTCAGATTGCAAAAATCATTACAAGAGCTGTGAAATCATCCGTGGATGTCGGCAAATATTTTCCGAAATTCCGCCTCCACTTCCGCAAACGGCCGCAGTGAAAAATCCGGCTCCGACAGCATTTCTCCCGGCTGCTCATAGAGCTTTTCCCCGGCAAAATGCAGAAATTCAAAATACAGACAGGTATCATCTATATTTTTAATACGCTTTTCTTCCTCCGCATCCGGTACACTTCCAAGAAATTTCTGATAGATCGCGTCCTGCAGAATCTTTTCCGCCTCCCGATAGCCGGACAGATTTTTCTTTACCGGGCGCGTAATATCGGAAAGATAAGCTTCGCTGGCATCGTGCAGCAGACACGCCAGAACCAGACGGTCATTGTATCCTCGCGCCCTCGCTTCCTTCGCACATTGGATACAATGCTGTCCCACCGAATAAAACTGCGGAAAATGTCCGTTTGCCCGCGTGAGAAAGGACAGCGGATGCGCAATATCCGCTATCTCAATCTCCTCCGCCTGCGGCGCCAGCGGAGTAAAATGAATTTTTGAGTATGTTGTAATGTAATCCGCCATAAAAACCTCTGTCTTTAAACATTCTTTAACGGTATCATATGCCGCATAAGGTCCTCTAATTCCTCTCGTTCCCGGATCAGCACAACCTCGCCGTTCTCACGCAGCATCACCTCCGCCGGGCGCAGGCGGTTGTTATAATTCGAAGCCATCGTAAAACCGTAAGCTCCGGCGTCAAGGATTCCCAGAATATCCCCTTTAAAGATTTCCGGGAGCACACGTCCCTTTGCCAGGATATCTCCGCTCTCGCAGATGTTGCCTACCACCGTCACCGGCTCCGTCTTTTCCGATTTCACATCCGAGCCGCGGTACACCTCGATTCCATGATAAGAATCATACATGATCGGACGCTGCAGCACATTGAAGCCGCAGTCGCAGCCGACAAACTTCTGATCGTGGTTATGCTTCACGGCGTGTACCTCAGAGAGGATCACACTGCATTCCGCGGAAATGTAGCGTCCCGGCTCAATGCGGAAAATCACCTGCTTGCCGTACTCCTCTGCGAACTGCCAGAGCGCCTTATCCATCGCAGAGCCAAGATCCTTCAGATCCAGCGGAGCCTCGCCCTCTTCTTTTTTGTAAGGAATGCCAAAGCCGCCCCCCATGTCAATAAACTCCAGATCCGAAAACTGCTTTGCAATGTCAAACAGCGCTGTGATGCTCGCAGTGAACGCTTCGCCCGTCATGAAAAGGGAACCGATGTGCTGATTAATGCCAATCAGCTTCAGATGATATTTTTCCAGCAGCTTTTTTACCTGCGGAATGTATTTCGGCTCAATGCCAAACTTTGTCTTTTTTCCCGCCGTTACTACCTTCTCGTGATGCCCGGCGCCAACGCCCGGATTGAAGCGCACAGCAACCTCGCCGCCCGGCGCAAGCTGTCCGTACTGCTCAAGCTGGCTTAAAGAATCGACGCTGACGCGCACTCCGGCATCAATTGCATACTGCATTTCCTCTGCGGATACATTATTTCCGATATAGAAAATTTCCTCCGGAGCAAATCCTGCCGCCCGCTCCACGTAAATCTCTCCCGGAGACATGGCATCTACCTCCAGCCCCTCAGATTTTACTACCTGCAGAAACGCCAGATTGCAGTTTGCCTTTGCGGAGTAATCCACCACAAAATTCGGGTAGGTCACCATGTTTTTCAGATCGCGGCAGCGCTGCCGCAGAATTCTTTCATTATATATATACAGCGGCGTCTGGTATTCTTTTGCCAGATCCACCGGATCATGTCCCTCAAAAAAATTTAAAGTGTCCGTTACCTTTGTGTATACTTTATTCATTCGCATTCTTCCTCCTGCTGTCTGCAAAAACGTTTAAAAGGTCTGCGCCTCAAATGCGCAGATCTGTCTGAATTCCTCTTGACTTATTATAGCGATGGAGATAAAATTTGTATAATGAATTTTACGAAAATGCTGATTCACTATTTCGATAAGAGGTTCCTATGAATATTGAGAATTTAAAAACATTTATCACATTATCTGAGCTGAAGAATTTTACCCAGACCGCCGACCGTTATTATATCGTACAATCAACTGTCACCAACCGCATCATGGAGCTGGAAAAAGGTCTTGGCAAAAAGCTTTTTATCCGCAACCGCAAAAACGTCGAGCTGACGGAGGAAGGACTGCATTTCCTGAGCTACGCAAAGCGCATCGTCGCTCTGGAAGCTTCCGCGATCGAGGAATTAAGTATGCTCCACACCTTTTCCGAAACCCTGCGCATCGGTACCGTGAATACCGTGTACGACTGTTACCTCGGACAGCCTGTCAGAGATTACATTCGCAATCACACGGATATCTCGCTGAAGGTAATCATCGACCATTCCGGCACCCTGCTGCGTATGCTGCAGGACGGCACGCTTGATCTGGTGTTCACCTATATTCCGCTGAAAAAAGCCGGGTTCGTCTGTATGCCGTTTCACACAGACGATCTGGTGCTTGTCACCTCTCCTGTCCACCAGGAATATAAGGACGGCATCCGCCAGACGCAGCTCCCGGATCTGCATTATCTGTACTGTGATTTCATGATCCAGGACAACGGCACCTTTATCCGCGATATGTTCCCGAAAAATTATTCCTTCCCCTTCGAGATCGACAAGCTGACGCATCTGCTGCCGTACCTGCTGGACGGAATCGGTTATACCTTCCTTCCGCGTACGCTTGTGCAGAAGCATCTGGAGGAAGGTCTGCTGACCGCGATCCCATTGCTTGATTTTGAGGCGCCGACCATCCAGAATCACATTGTGGTTCCGGAAAGCAAGCTGGACGACCATGCGCTTAATCTCTTTCTGGAAGGCGTCGGCGTCAGCACGGAGGATACCGTATGAAAAAAACAAAAAGAATCCTCGCACTGGCAGGCTGGTAATCCTGTACGCCGCCACTCTTATCTTTGCGTTGATCGACAGCCCCTGGGCGTATGATATGTTTAAAATCTGTCTCGGCATGACCATCATCCTTCCGGTACTGCTCTATGCCTACAATCTGATGTACCGTGTACTGAAGCATGACGACGAAAGTGAGGAAAAATCTGATGATTAATACGGTAATTTTTGATATCGGAAATGTGCTTGCCGCCTACGACTGGCAGACCAGTTTGAAGTCCTACGGCTTTTCCGCAGAAAAATACGAAATTCTTGCCGATGCCGTCTACCGCCACACCGACTGGAACGAGATGGATCGCGGCGTGCTGACGGTAGAAGAGGTCACACAACGCTTTATCAGCCACGCTCCGCAATATGCAGACGATATCCGCCTTCTGATTACAG
>CABRSG010000236.1 GCA_902473545.1 uncultured Lachnospiraceae bacterium
AGCATCCGCAGCGCCAGATAGCCGCAGAATACCGCGTAGAAGGTACTCCCAAGCATCCACTTTCCGCTTCCTGCTGCGCCCGTCTGCAGTAAGCCCGGATTGATCATATAATAATTCACAAAAAACAGCAGCGCGCTCATAGCAGGCAGGAGCCAGTCCGCCCGGCAGAGCATTTTCCTGCCCCTCAGAATAAAAAATACAGCGCATGGAAGCAGACTTAGCAGCAAATAGAACACAACAGACGCTGCATTGCCGGCCATCCCGGACAGAGAAAGCCTGCGCAGCCCCCAGCCGATCTGCTCAAACGGAAACGCTGTAATGGTGGTAAACATACCGGAAACCTGCATCTGCGGCAGCGCAAATATCATACAAAAGATTGCCTCCAAAACCAGTGCCGTGTAAAAAATCTTATATCTCATGCCGTCACCTCCAGATAAATAGTTATCGCGCCCGAAAATTATTGTTTTACGATAATCTTCTAAGAAAAGTATAGCACAAAATTATCGTTAGTCAATAATTTTGTGCTATATTTCTCAGATCCTATTTCTCAAATCCTATTTTTCAGATCATTACTGTTCACTCCGTTCGCAGTAACCTTCGCAAATCCATTTAAAATTCGCTTCGCGAATGGGATTTGCTCACACCTGAATCACATTCTCACGCCTCAAACAGCAGGTGTTTGAGGCTGGCGTGAACAGTAACTTCAGAATCATTCTATTTTTTTGCTCGTTGCCCGCGGGAATAGACTTCGATTGCCCTGCACACAAACTCCGCTGTCCCCGCGCCGCCTGCCCGGTCAATATTTTCCGTAAATTCTCCGCCTGCAGCGTACATGCTGCCAAGCGACTGCAAAATCTGCGGCGTGCACTCATAATAATGTGCTGTAATGTAATCGCGCAGTCTCTGCACCTGCCGCTGTACAGCCGCATCGTGTGTATCCTTCCCGATCATCCCGCCAAATTCCCTGAAAAGCTTCATCATTTCTTCTCCAAGGTTCTGTTCTTCAGTTCGAGAACGGTGCTTTGCTTTCTCCTCAAATTGCCGGTAAGCGGCGGTATCGCCCCACGCCTCCTTTGCCTTTCTCGCATAATCGTCCATCTTTTTCGTGTCAAATGCGCTGAAATCCAACATACTCTTCACCCCTGTTCGCTGTATTTCACGGGCAAGACTGATCAGATTTTCAAAATGCTCCTTCTGCAGCGTAAGCAGCCCGATCTGCTGCTCCAGCGCCTTCGCCCTGTCAAAATCCGGGCTTTCCAGAATCTTCTGAATATCCTTCAGCGGAAATTTCAGCTCGCGGAACAGCAGGATCATCTGCAGCCTTTCCAGAGCCTTATCGTCATAAAGCCGGTATCCCGATTCCGTAACCTTCGCCGGCGGCAAAAGTCCAATGGTATCATAGTAATGAAGCGCACGTATACTTACGCCTGTCAGACTGCTGACCTCTTTTACTGTTCGCAATACCTTCCTCTCCTTCCGTGTAAATCCAGTGTAAAGTATGACGCAAGGTAAGAGTCAAGTATTTTTTGTAACTTTATCTATCCCTTCAGCCCGCGCGCCTGCCGGTCCATGTCCTCCACGACAATATCGTATATTTCCCCAAGCGTCGCACAATATTCCAGCACCTCCCACGGCTTGTTAGTGTGGAAATGGATTTTGATCAGCTCCTCATCACCCACTGCCAGCAGGCAGTCGCCCTCAAAATGTTCGGTGATGTAATCACTGATTTCATCCTCATCGAGATTTTTCCCTTCAATTAATAGTTGTGTATCATACTTAAATTCTAACATATGTTGCCTCCCGTATTTTTTTAAATAAAATTTATAAAACAACGCATTTCCATGCGCTTGTTTTTCTGAAAAGACGCCACATTTTGCACTTTCAGCTTTCCGAAAGCACATTTTATCCGAAGTGCTTCCTTTCTGTGTGTTTGGCAGTTTCCCCTCTCCGGAAACAGATCTTGCTTGGGATGCGCGCTTTCTGTGTATGCATCATATTTTATGCGCGCCTCTTTTTCTCCGGTATCACAAAAATAAACAGTAACGAGCTGATAAGCAGAAGTCCCGGATAAAACAGGTTTGGCATCACGTCAAACGCCGACAGCTCATAGCCAAGCTCATTTACCGCCGACAGCGCGACCAGCATCTGCGCGCCGTATGGGATCACTCCCTGGAACACACAGGAAAACGTATCCAGAATGGACGCCGCCTTTCGCGGTGTGACGCCGTACTCCTGCGCCATCTCCGCCGCAATCGGGTTTGCCATGACAATCGCAACTGTATTATTTGCCGTGGCAATGTCCATTACGCCGACCAGCAGTCCCATGCCAACCTGTCCTCCCTTTTTGCCCCTGAACAGCCTGCGGACTGCCGACAGTAACGCCTCAAAGCCGCCGTACTCCCGGATAAGCGCACACATTGCGGAAACCAGAATCGCAACCATACTGGTCTCAAACATGCCAGCCGCACCGGACCCCATATTGCCGATTAAATCTACCGGCGTGGTCTGTCCAGACGCAACCATAATCACCGCCCCTGACACAATCCCTGCCAGCAGAACCGCAAACACATTGTAGCCAATGATCCCGCCAGACAGCACCAATACGTAGGGAAGCATCTGTATAAGCTGATAATCCTGTGATACCGCTCCTTTTAATTCCGTCTGCATCGACAAGGCCAGAATAATCGCCAATGTTACCGCAGCAGCCGGAAGCGCAATGCTAAAATTTTCGCGAAACTTATCCTTCATCTCACAGCCCTGTCCGTTGCAGGCTGCAATCGTGGTATCTGAAATAAACGACAGATTATCTCCAAACATTGCGCCGCCCATCACCGAACCGACGCACAGCGGAAGTGCAAAGCCGGACGCAGAAGAAACCGCTGCCGCAATTGGGATAAGCAGCGTAATCGTCCCCACAGAGGTCCCCATCGCCGTCGACACAAAGCAGGCAACCACAAACAGTACGGCAACCGCAAACCGCGCTGGAATAATCGACAGCATAAAATATGCAACACTCTCCGCGCTGCTTCTTCCGACCACGCCGACAAACGTTCCCGCCGTCAGAAAAATCAGGATCATTGTGATAATATTTTTGTCCGCCAGTCCCTGCGCCATCACCGCCAGCTTCTCGTCAAAATGCAGCTCCCTGTTCTGGAGACATGCCACCAGAATGGCCGCAAGAAACGCGGTCACAATCGGGACATTGTAAAAGCCCATCGGAATCTTCATCACATATTCAAATGCGATTCCAAGTCCCAGGTACAAAACCAGAAACACCCCGATCGGCAATAATGCCTTTGGATTACTCTTCTTCATATATTATCCTTCTCCCTGCTTTTTACTGACGCTGATTTCCTGTCTGCACTGCGTCTTCTCTGCTTTTTCGTTGGCCCCGGCATCTAACCCGCGCCGGTTATTCTCTGGTTTCGATTTTATCATATTGGCAGGAATTTTTCCACTGAAATCACAGCTATTGTTCCTTAATAAATAATTTTCACATCATATACTTTTTCATACTATCGGAGACATCTTCTGTTTTCTGTGATATACTGGACGCATCAGAATTCTCTCATTACAGAGGTGACACAGAAAATGGTGTATGAAATCACAAATGCAAATATCGCCGCTCCCCTGTTTGACGGCTGGGAGGAAACAATGATCTGGTCCTGCCTGCAGGGAGTTATGGGAAAGCTATATGCAAACGCTCCGGAAAATCCAACGGCAGCTATGGCAATTATTGCCGATTTTGCCTTTTTTGCCGGAGAACCGGATACGGAACTGGCGTTTTATAAACCAGACTGGTTCGCACAGGATTTCACAATTCTGGTTCCGCAAAATGATGCATGGAAGAAGCTGCTGCTGCACTGCTATGGCGTAAAGGCAACACCTGTCATCCGCTATGCATTTTATAAAGAACCCAATATATTTGATACAAAAAAATTAGAGCAGATCGTATGTGACCTGCCCGCAGGATGTGAGCTTTCCCTGATTGATGAGCGCCTTTACAAGATGTGCAAAACAGAGGCCTGGAGCACCGACCTGGTATCACAGTTTGCAGATTATAAAACATTTCACAGATTGGGACTTGGCGTGGTGTTACATAAAGACCATGTGATTCTCTCTGGTGCCTCCTCTTACACCAGATATCGTGAGGGTATTGAGATCCAGATTG
>CABRSG010000237.1 GCA_902473545.1 uncultured Lachnospiraceae bacterium
GGAGTTTGTCACCGACGCAGGCGAGAAGTACGATTACGAGTACGACGCGAAGACCGGGTATTTATTCAAATGGGATTTCGAGGCCGCTAAGTCTGCCCAGAGAGCAGAGGGCGCACAGAATGCGGGAACCAGCCTGGAGGACGCCAAGGCCGCCGCGTTAAAGAAAGCCGGTCTCAAGGATTCCCAGGTGACCTGGGGGAACGTTCATGCGGACTATGATGACGGACGTCTTCAGTATGAAGGCAAATTCTTCCATAATTCCCTGGAGTATGAGTTCGAGGTTGACGCAGGTACCGGGAATGTGACGGACTGGGATGTGGAGAGTATTTACGATTAAACAGGAAAAGTGAAAAGCCCCTCTTCTGGGTTGACATGACAAATGAGAGATTGTCACCCGGAAGAGGTTTTTATATGCGGAAACAGAAAATGATTTATTGTTTTGTAATCCCTTTTATTTTTTTTAGGAGTTCTGTATAATGATGATATCAAAGATACGGCGGTGGAGGGAATCGAAATGATTAATAATCTGAGAATAGAAAATTTTAAAGGGTGGAAAGATACAGGAAATATAAAACTTTCTCCGCTGACGGTGTTTTTTGGAGCTAATAGTTCTGGAAAATCGAGCATTGGTCAATTTTTAATGTTATTAAGACAGAGTGTTGAGTCGTCAGACAGAAAATCTGTGTTTTTTACGGGGAATGAGGACACGGCAGTTGATCTGGGGTTGCCGTCGGATCTGGTTTTTGACAGAGACTGGAAAAATGATATTAAATTTTCGTATGACTGGACTTTGGAAAAAGATTTAAGATTTGATGATGTTCTGCATGAAAAACGGTATACGGCGGATCGGATTGCTTTTTCTGGAAATGTTAAAGTTGTAGATGAGGAAAACCAGGCGGTTGAGGTGAGGTCATTTGACTATACGTTATATACCACAGATAATGATAAAATAGAAATCGGTTTAAAGAAAAAAGATGTATCTGGAAATTCTAAAAAAGGATATGAGTTAACTTCCCGGAATTATGATTTTGTCCGTTCCAGAGGAAGAGTGTGGGATATCACATCGCCAGTGCGGTTTTATGGATTTCCGGATGAGGCAGTGGCATATTATCAAAACGCAAATTTTTTGCAGAATATAAATCTTTTCCATGAAAGATTATTCTCTACGGTATATTATCTTGGGCCGTTGCGGAAACAGGCGAAAAGACTGTATACCTGGACGGGAAGAGTGCCGGAGAGTGTGGGGTATCTGGGGGAAGAAGCGGTGCAGGCAATCCTGGCAGCGGATAATGAAGACAGAAAAATCAATTTGAAAGCGAAAAGCCCAAGAAAACCATTCAAAGTGGTTATAGCAGAAATGTTAAAGAAGATGTCCTTGATTGAAGATTTTAAGATAGAGAAAATCTCCGAAAAAAGACAGGACTATGACGTTAAGGTAAGAACGAAGGGGTCAAAAAACTGGGTAGATATTCCGGATGTAGGTATCGGTGTGTCTCAGGTCCTTCCGGTGATCGTGGAATTGTTTTATGCGCCCCCGGGATCAATTATCATTATGGAACAGCCGGAATTGCATCTGCATCCGAGCGCCCAGGCAGGGTTGGCAGACGTTATTATAGATGCAATTCATGCGAAGGAAAATTACGAAAGCAGAGGAATACAATTACTGATTGAGACGCATTCAGAACATTTCCTGCGCCGACTTCAGAGGCGGATGGCAGAAGGCGTTTTAAAATATGATGAGTTTTCTGCTTACTTTGCAAATAATGACCAGTTCCCGGCCAGGCTGGAAGAGCTTCGGGTGGATATTTTCGGAAATATTGAAAACTGGCCGCCGAATTTCTTCGGCGATATAGCAGGAGATATTTATGCTCAGACGGATGCTGCTCTGGAAAAAAGAATAAGAAAGGAACTGAATGGATAAATATATTATTGATGCGAATGTCTCTTTATTAGCAGGCACATCAGTAGCTAAGATACCGAAAGATCAGCTGGTATGTGCCAGGAAGTGTATTAAGTTTATCAACGATATTATCACGAATTCGGGTGCCAAAATCGTATTGGATGACGAGGGAAGAATTCTCAAAGAGTATCGGAAAGCCTGGAAGGTCGGGGAGGCTCCGAATCTGGCAACGGAGTTTTATTTATGGGTGTACCAGAATATGGCAAAGGATGGACAAGATTTTATCCATTTAGACGAGATCGCGCCAAATGAATATAAAGAGTATCCAGACGATAAACAGTTAAAAGAATTTGATCCTCCCGATCGGAAATATATAGCATTGGCTTACAAGCATTCGGAGAATCCACCGATTGTGGAGGCGAGCGATTCCAAATGGTGGGGAATAAAAGACGCGCTGGAAAAACAGGGAATTGACGTCATTTTTATTGATGAGGATTACATAAAAAAGAAATTTGAACAAAAAATAGGAATATGAGCGATTATTTTAAATTCCCATCTACAAAACATATAATGTTGCCGGATGATGAAAACGCGAGACGAGATAAAGTGCTTGGCAGTGACGAAATAAAAGAGTTTCTTAGCAATCAAATTACCATAGAGGAAAAAGTGGACGGTGCAAATCTGGGAATCTCTTTTGACAGCGGGGGAAATTTGCGGGCACAGAACCGTGGACACTGGATTATGGAGCCTTACGAAGGACAGTGGAGTCGGCTGAAAACCTGGATCACACCGCGTTTGGATTGTCTTTTTGAAGTTCTCCTCGATAAGTATATTCTGTTTGGAGAGTGGTGCTACGCCCGGCATTCTATTTTTTATGATCGTTTGCCGGACTGGTTTATAGGATTCGATATATATGATAAAGAAGCGGAAAAATTTTTAGCTGTGGATAGGAGAAATAGCTTTCTGAATCAGATGGGGATTTGTATTATTCATTCGTATGGGACAGGAAAATACACGTTGAAAGAACTGATAAACTTTAGACCAAAGTCTGATTATGGAGATGTAACCTGTGAAGGGATTTATCTTCGGTGGGATGAGGGAGAATGGCTGAAGCAGAGAGCAAAGCTTGTTCAGAAGGATTTTAGACAGAATATAAATGAGCATTGGACGAAGTCAACTTTGGTGCCGAATCAGTTGAAAAATCACAGACAATAACCCCATACGGAGGTGCCGCCCCATGAGATTTATCCGAATCCGAATTAAAAATTTCAAATCCATCGAAAACCTGGAGCTCAAGGACATCGAGGACGCCCTGATTCTGGTGGGAAAGAACAACACCGGAAAGACGTCCGTCATGGACGCCGTGCGCACCATGACCGGCGCGCGCCGTGCGCGGCCCGAGGACTTCGACGAGACCTATAAAAATATCGAGATTGAGGTGGAGCTGGAGCTCACCGCGGAGGATCTGGCGGCCTTTCACAGCCGCGGCGCGGTCAGCGCCTACAAGCGCTATGCCCTGTGGGAGCAGGAGGTGAGAAGGCGTTTGCCCTCTTTAGAGGGAAATGTGCTCTCCTTCACCTGTATCATCAACCGGGACGGAACCAGGCGATTGAGCGACGGTTTCAAAAAGCACAACAAATACATCGACGAGATGATGCCCCGCATCCACTACATCGACACCGACCGGGATATGGAGCAGCTACAGCGGGATCTTCTGCTGTCCCAGGCCCGCGAGATGCGAAAAGAAGCCCGCACCGGCTCGTGTATCTTCGACGGCGCAAAGACCTGCCGTCACTGCTTCCAGTGCATCGGCCTCATCAACCAGAAGCGCCCCGGAGAGCTGAGCCTTATGGAGACCTCCCGCCTCATGGAGTACAAGATGAACCAGCTGAATTTAGAGCGCTTCTCCCGCCGCTTAAACGATAATTTCCGCAAAAACGGCGGTCTGGAGGAGATCATCTACAGCCTCAACTGGAACCCGGAGGAGATTTTCAAGGTGAAGGCCCAGGTCTACAGCGGCGACCGGGGGCGGACCGGCGCGGTGGACAGTTTAAGCCGCGGCATGAAGAGCATTTACATGCTGTCGCTTCTCGAGACCTACAGCGAGGAGGAAAATGAGCTCCCCAGCATCATCATGGTGGAATACCCGGAAATGTTTCTCCACCCCCAGCTTCAGAAGGTGGCCAGCGAGATCCTGTACCGGCTCTCCAAGAAAAACCAGGTGATTTTCAGCACCCACGCGCCCAAT
>CABRSG010000238.1 GCA_902473545.1 uncultured Lachnospiraceae bacterium
GGGCTGCAGCGTGCGCGCACATCCGAAATCTACGAGGGCAGGCTGGAAATCCGCCGCACGGACGAGGGACTTTTGCTGATCAATGAACTTCCTCTGGAGCAGTATCTTTGCGGCGTAGTGCCGAGCGAGATGCCTTCCTCCTACCCGGCGGAGGCGCTGAAGGCGCAGGCGGTCTGTGCCCGCACTTATGCGGCGAAACGGATGCAGGAAGAGAACGCGTCCGCCTTTTTTGCCGATGTGGATGACAGCGTTTCCTATCAGGTTTATAACAATCAGGACCATTCTGAGGCGGCGGATGCGGCTGTGGAGGCAACGGAGGGCAGGGTACTTGCGGATGAAAATGGTCTGATTGACGCGCTTTACTATTCGACCTCCTGCGGGCTGGACCTGCATATGGACTTGTCTAAGGAGACGGTATTTGCGGCATTTCTGCAAACAGACCAGGCGAAGGCATATGAGGCGGATGAGCCGTGGTACCGCTGGCAGACAACGCTTTCTATGGAAAAACTGCCCGGCGTGGCAGAGCTTTCTGTGCAGGAGCGGCAGGAGAGCGGAGCCGCATGGGAGCTTTGCGTTACAGATACAAGCGGGGAGTGCGACATTGTGGAGGGTGAGTACAATATCCGCAGATTTCTTGCCGGGGCTGCCGCCGCTGTTACATTACAGGACGGGGAGACGATGGAAGGGATGGAACTTCTGCCGAGCGCATTTTTTATTTTGCAGCCGCAGTATGAGGAGGGGATTCTTACCGGCTACCGCATTCTTGGCGGCGGATACGGACACGGCAACGGCATGAGCCAGAACGGGGCAAAGCATATGGCGCTGGAGGGTCTGACTTGTCAGGAGATACTGCAAAATTACTATGCAAACGCTGAATTGAAATAATAATTTGTACAAAATAACGAAAGAGGTGTAGACAACCGGATAAAAAAGTGGTATGATTTACCTATCAAAAAAGACAGCATGAAAATGCACAAAAGGAGGGTTTTCGTTATGAAGAAGGCAGTAAAATGGGTGTTGGCTGCAGCTGCAGCGCTTTCCGTGGCATTCGGGGCATGTGCATCGGCGGAGGAGGCAAACCTTGACGAGCTGATCGCGGCGGCGCAGGAAGAGGGCGAGCTGGTTGTTTACGGTTCCTGCGAGGAGGCATATCTTTCTGCGGCGGCACAGAAGTTTGAATCCCTGTACGACATTAAGGTAAGCTTCCAGCGTCTTTCCACCGGCGAGGTATATACGAAGATCAAAGAAGAAAACGGCAATCCGTCCGCAGACGTATGGTTCGGCGGCACCACGGATCCGTACAATGAAGCGACGGCGGACGGTCTTCTTGAACCGTACGAGGCGATAAACGCAGCGAACCTGGTTTCCGAAAATTATCGCGATGCAGACGGCAACTGGTACGGCATTTATAAAGGAATCCTTGGCTTTATGGTAAATAATGAGGAATTGGAGCGCCTTGGCATCGAAGCTCCGCAGGACTGGGACGATCTGCTCGACCCGAAATACGAAGGTCTGATCACGCTGTCCAACCCGTCCACAGCGGGCACCGCAAAGCTGGTGATCAACACGATGATCCAGATGAAGGGACATGACGAAGCGATGGAATACTTCAAAGAGCTGGACAAAAATATTTCCCAGTACACGAAATCCGGCTCCGGCCCGTCCAAGATGGTAGGGCCTGGCGAATGCGTTATTGGTATCGGTTTCCTGCATGACGGTATTGCGCAGATCCTGAACGGATACGACAACATCGGTCTGATCATTCCGGCTTCCGGCACCAGCTATGAGATCGGCGCAACTGCGATCTTTAAGGGCTGCGCGCATCCGAACGCTGCAAAGCTCTGGATTGAGTACGCACTCTCTCCGGACTGCGTGGAGGAGGCGGCAAGCGCAGAGTCTTACCAGTTCCTGGTAATCAGCAACGCACAGCAGCCGAAGGAAGCAGAAGAGTTCGGTCTTGATCCGGATAACGTGATCGATTATGACTTTGAGGACGCAAAAGAAAATACTTCGAAATATGTGGAGGAATACTTTGAGGCGCTTGGCTCGGCAGCAGACGACCGCTTCAAGACAGAATAAACAATAGACACTGATACGGGGCTGTTGCAGCGAGGTGGAGGCAGTTTCCACGGTCTGCGGCAGCCCCGCTTTTCCTTTGCATTAACGAGATTCGGGAGGAAAGAAGATGGCAGGAAATCAGAGTAAGGCTCTGGAACGAAAAAAAATGATGGCGGATCCGATCCTGCTGAGCGCGATCGTGATTCTGCTGGTCTTTTTATGTCTTTTTATTTTGTATCCTCTGTTTGTTCTGCTGATAGACAGTGTCTACACAGAAGGAAAGCTGACGCTCGATGTATTTAAGAGGGTACTCAGTCTGCAGCGCTTCCGCACGGCGTTTGTCAACACCTTAAAGCTGGGATTTCTGACGGGCATTTTATCTACGGTGATCGGGCTTTTGTTTGCCTATGTTGACTGCTACGTGCAGGTGCGGACCAAAATCCTGGAGAAGCTTTTTAACGTGGTTTCGCTTCTCCCGGTAGTGTCCCCGCCTTTTGTGCTCAGCCTTTCAACCATTATGCTGTTCGGGCGCAGCGGGATTATCACGCGCTCTATACTGAAAATTTATGACGCCAATATTTACGGCATGTGGGGAATCGTGATCGTGCAGACACTCACGTTTTTCCCGGTATGTTACCTGATGCTCAAAGGTCTTTTAAAAAATATCGATCCTTCCCTGGAGGAAGCGGCGCGGGATATGGGTGCGTCCCGCGGAAAGGTGTTTCTGGATGTCACGCTGCCGTTGATGCTGCCGGGACTTGGAAATGCGTTTCTGGTAACATTTATGGAGTCGGTAGCGGATTTTGCGAACCCGATGCTGATCGGCGGTTCCTACGATACGCTGGCGACGACGATCTATCTGCAGGTGACGGGTTCCTACGATGCGACCGGAGCGGCGGCGATGTCGGTCATCCTGCTTTCCCTCACGCTGGTGCTGTTTTTCATCCAGAAATATTATCTGGAAGCAAAGACCACCGCGACGCTGACCGGAAAGGCTTCCCGCGTGCGCATGATGATCACGGAAAAAAGTGTGACGGTTCCGCTTACAATTCTCTGCGGAATGGTTGCAATTTTTGTAATTTTAATGTATATTATGATACCGTTCGGAGCATTGTTTAAATTGTGGGGACGCGACTACAGCCTCAGTCTGAAATGGTTTGATTACCTCTTTAAGTACAGCGGGCTGAAAGCGTTTAAGGACTCTTTTGTGCTCTCCATCATCGCAGCTCCCCTGACCGCGCTTTTGTCGATGATCATTTCCTATCTGGTCGTGAAGCGGAAGTTCCGCTCCAGGGGCTTTATTGAATTTGTGTCGATGCTTGCAATGGCAGTGCCGGGGACGGTGCTCGGTGTCGGCTATATCCGCGGCTACGCGAACGGTCTGTTCCACACCGGCGTTCTGCAGGGTATTTACGGGACGGGGCTGATCCTGATCATCGTATTCATTGTGCGAAGCCTGCCGGTCGGCACCAGAAGCGGTATTTCGGCGCTGCGCCAGATCGACAAGTCGATCGAGGAATCGGCATACGACCTGGGTGCGAACAGCGGCAAGGTGTTTATGACGGTGACGCTCCCGCTGATCAAGGATTCGTTTTTCAGCGGTCTTGTGACGGCGTTTGTGCGCAGCATCACGGCGATCAGCGCGATCATCCTGCTGGTGACGCCGCAGTTTTTGCTGATTACCTGCCAGATCAACGAATTTGCAGAAAAGGGGTATTACGGCGTGGCGTGCGCATATGCTACCATACTGATCCTGATCGTGTACGGCGCGGTGCTGCTGATGAACCTGTTTATCAAATTCTTTGGCACGAGCAGAAATGTAAAGGAGAGCCTGTGATATGGGAAAAGAGAAAAAGGGTATTAAGCTGGATCATCTATCAAAAATATACAAGGATCCGAAGACAAAAAAGGATTTTTATGCGGTGCATGACGTGAGTCTCACTATCGAGCCGGGCAGCTTTGCGACGCTCCTTGGTCCGTCCGGGTGCGGGAAAACGACGATTCTGCGCATGATCGCCGGGTTTGAGCGGCCCACCACGGGACGCATTTA
>CABRSG010000239.1 GCA_902473545.1 uncultured Lachnospiraceae bacterium
AGAAAAAACTATAATTAACGAACAGGAGGTTGTGTATGGAAAAACTAATAATGCGGAAATTTCCACAAAAAATGGCTGACATTCAAATTGATTTTGAGCATCCGAACCAAACTCTGATGCAGGGCTGTTTTGAGGAAACCGCAACAGTAAATGGTGAGAGCAGGAGCTTTCTGACGTATATTCCGGAAAAGCTGGAATATTGCCGGCCATGTCTGATCGTAGCTCCGCCGGCCGGTGTGGATCCGGCAGAGTATATGGAAGAGTCCGGACTGAAAAAGCTGGCGGATGATCAAAAGCTGTTTCTCTTTTTGCTGAAGGCGGATATTTCCGGCTGGAAGTATGACGGAAGTGATGCGAATTACATGAATGCCGTGTATACGGAGGTGCAGTCCAGAAATTATTATGTGACGATGCAGGATAATATTTATGCCTGCGGAATCGGGGACGGGGCTGCGATCGCACATCAGGCAGTGCAGAAAATGGCGAGCGAGTGGAGCGGTCTGTTCAGCTTTGGAACGATCGGAGTGAATTTAAGGGAATCCAGTGAGTGTACGGCGGAAAATGCAGAACAGAATGGTACGGAACTTCGCATTGAGGCCGCAAAATGCCAGGTGCCTGTCTGGATGACGTTTGCTGATCTGGAGAATGCTTTTAATCTGCAAGCGGTTGATTACTGGAAAGAGCAAAATCATGTGACGGATGCTCCGCTGAAAGGGCAGGGGGCGGATCTGATCTGGATGCCGTCGCCGGTAAAGAGGTTCAGTGAGGTGAATGAGGAGCAGATCGCCCAGGTTAGAGTTACGCTGGATGCGGGAGAAGTAACCCTCGGGTGTCTGGAAAAAGTGTGGAATTACATAGGGATGGCGAGAAGGCACCGGAGCTTTACAAGAAAGAACCTCAGATATTACAGGGAGACGATTGCCTGCGGAGCCGTATTACAG
The DNA here is from genome assembly GCA_902473545.1 of uncultured Lachnospiraceae bacterium. Lineage (GTDB taxonomy): Bacteria > Bacillota > Clostridia > Lachnospirales > Lachnospiraceae > Marvinbryantia. Next base: position 942 of record CABRSG010000239.1, read on the forward strand.
GAGCGGGTATTTGAGGGAATGAACCGTCTCTGGTATGAGTATGTGCCTGAGAGCTGTACTGCAGATCAGAAATGGCCGCTTGTTGTTGTGATGCATGGAAGAGGCGGAACGGCGGAAAGCTTTTTTGATATCAGTGCGATGTCTGTAGTGGCGGAGGCAAGGCGCTTTCTTGTGGTATTTCCGCAGGCAGGGATTCATCAGCAAAAGCCGGACGGATTAAAAAACGTACTTTACTGGAATGGAAGTTATGAAGGCAAACCGGTGAACGATGTGGCATTTATCCGGTCTCTGGTAGAAGATGTGGCAAAAAGACTGCCGGTTGACCGGAAACGAATCTATGCCTGCGGTCAGAGCAGCGGCGGAATTATGACGGATGTACTTTGCGGCAGCGCGGGCGATTTATTTGCGGCGTGCGGAAGCTGGTCCGGAATGTATCATCCCAGAAAGGTCCACGGCACATATGAAAAAACAGAGGACGTGGTTCCCACCCTGTTTATCTGTGGGAATAAGGATCGTTTTTGCACGGCAGAAACAGAGGACGAAGAATTTCCGTTTTCATTAATACCGGAATTGCGGAAAGACATCGTTGAAAAAATAGAACGGTATCATTTGGATAAAAACCATGTCCAGACCTGGACGACGTGGCCTATCACATGGTACAGCTACCCGAACAGCCAGGGAATACCGCTTTTAACGGTAGGGATTGTCAGTGATATGGCACATGCGAACTATCCGGAAGAGAGTTGGATTACATACGATCAATTTTTTTCACAGTTTGCAAAGGATGAGGATGGAAATTTATGTTACCGCGGTGAGAAAGTTTTAATATAGCGCATTCGCTTAAATGGGGGAAAAAACATGAGTAAAGAGAAAAAGAACAAAAAATTTGCAGTACCGCACCAGTTGATTATTATTCTGATAATTGCCTTTCTGGCTATGATCGCAACTTATCTGATTCCGGCGGGACAGTATGAGAGCATAGAAGTGAATGGAAGAACGGCGATCGATGCCAATTCATTTTCGTATATCGAGCAGACGCCGGTATCGCCCTGGAATGCTCTTCTGGCTCTGCCGCAGGGCTTTTCAAAGCAGGTTAGCATTATTGTAATGGTTCTTATGATCGCTGCGTCAATGGAAGTGATCAATGCGACGCAGGTATTCGATGCAACAATTGGAAAGCTGGCTGCAAAATATAAAAATAACCTGTATCTGATCATACCGATTTTGCTGGGATGTTTTTCTATCCTCGGCGCCATGGGAATCAATACGCCGATCATCGCGTTTGTTCCGCTTGCGCTGCTTCTGGGATATAATCTGGGCGGTGACGCCATGATCGGTGTATCGCTTGCACTGCTGGGAATGACCTGCGGTCTGGCGGGAGGCGCTTTTTGTTCCTCATCCACTGCAGTGGCGCAGGGGCTGGTTGGTCTGCCGCAATTCTCCGGATGGCAGCTTCGGGTGGCAGCTACAGTCGTATTTTGGGCATTTACATCTGTTTTCCTGATCCGGTATACCAGAAAGGTACAGGCGGATCCGAAAGCAAGCATTCTTTATGGAGTATCCGGAATTAAGCAGCAGGTTGAAGAAAAGGAAACGGCAGAGCTGACAATCCGCAAGATCTGTACTCTGGCAGCGTTTTTGATCGGGTTTGTCATAGTAGTTTATGGTGCCACGCATGGATGGAGCACGTCCGATCAGATACCGGTCGTGTTTATGCTGACGGCGACCGCCTGCGGATTGATCTCCGGCATGTCGCCCAATGATATGGCAAAGCACTTTATAAATGGAGCGAAATCTGTAATCGGTGTTTGCGTTATCATAGGATTTGCGACAGGTATTAATATTATTTTGACCGATGGGAATATCCTGCATACGATCGTACATGCTCTGAGCAGCCTGTTTGTCAATAGCTCCAGCTTTGTATCTGCGATAGGAATGTATATCTGTAACCTGCTGATCAATTTTGTTATCTGTTCCTCTTCGGGACAGGCGACAACGGTAATCCCGATTTTTTCCGGTATGGGGGATGTCCTTCAGGTTTCCCAGCAGTCTATCGTACAGACGTTCAATTTTGGAGACGCCATCACAAATGTTATTACACCGCTGTCGGGAACCTTGATGGCAAGTATCGGGTTTGCCGGGATTTCTCTGGATCGCTGGGTTAAATTTGTGTGGAAATGGATTCTGATGAGCGTGCTGGCAGGAGGCATTTTTGTAATAATTGGCGTGGCGATCGGATACGGACCTTTTTAAGGACAAACCGACGCGGAAAATCAGCAGAGAATATTCAGAGAGGGGAAGAAGAATATGGATTATGCAAAAGAATCCTTGAAAATGCATTATGATTTGAGAGGGAAAATTGAGATTACCGCCAGAGCGGCAGTAGATACGAAAGAGGCGCTCAGTCTGGCTTATACTCCGGGTGTGGCCGAGCCCTGCCTGCAGATTCAGAAGGACATCAGCAAGAGCTTTGAGCTGACTAGAAGATGGAATACGGTTGCGGTGGTGACCGACGGTACGGCTGTCCTGGGCCTCGGCGATATCGGACCGGAGGCTGGAATGCCGGTGATGGAAGGAAAATGTGTTTTATTTAAGGCCTTTGGAGATGTGGATGCGATTCCCCTCTGTGTGCGCAGTAAAAACGTGGATCAGATCGTGGAAACGGTGCGGCTTTTGGCGGGAAGCTTTGGCGGCGTAAATCTGGAGGATATCTCTGCACCCCGCTGCTTTGAGATTGAACGCCGGTTAAAGGCGTGCTGTGATATTCCGATTTTCCATGATGACCAGCACGGGACGGCTGTCATTACACTTGCCGGGATGATTAATGCATTAAAGCTTGTGGGGAAGAAACTGGATGAGGTGAAGATTGTAACTTCGGGCGCAGGTGCAGCAGGGATCGCGATTATAAAGCTGTTAATTTCAATGGGATTAAAGAATGTGATTATGACGGACCGCACAGGCGCTATCTATAAAGGAAGAGACAATCTGAATGCGATCAAACAGGAAATGGCGGAAATCACAAATGTAAATCAGGAGAAGGGCAGTCTTAAAGAAGTAATAAAGGGAGCGGATGTATTTATCGGAGTTTCAGCTCCCGGCACGCTGACGGAGGAGATGGTACGTTCCATGGCAAAAGACCCGATCATATTTGCATGTGCCAATCCC